>JAAURO010000266.1 GCA_012032215.1 Limnobacter sp. | reverse complement strand
CAGAAAAAAGCACAGCCCTGCTGGAGTTTGTAGACACCACCCAGGTGGCGCTAAGGCCCGCTACCCGGTTTGTGGTGGAAGACTACGAATACCAGCCAGAAAACCCCATTGCCGACAAAGCGGAATTTAAACTGGTACAGGGCGGCCTAAGAACCCTGACCGGCCTGATTGGCAAACGCAGCACCGTGGATGCCTTTAAAATGCGCAGCGAAACTGCCACAATTGGCATTCGTGGTACCGATTTTTCGGTGCGGGTGTGCCGTGGCAACGAGTGTGAAAATCTGGCGCGTGGCGAAACAGAATCTTCAGCCTCTGCAAACAACACCACCGTAGGTGCTGCGGGCAGGGTGTCGCAAAGCATGGGCGAAATTACCGCCACCGATTCCAAGGGTCAAAAGCGCAAGCTGGTCAGGGGGGGCGGTGTGTTCCCAGGCGATGTGGTTAAAACCCCGGAAGACGGTTTTGCGGTGCTGGTAATGCCCGATTCTTCCCGCATGACCATCCCCAGTGGCAGTGCCCTGGAAATATCTGCCTATCAATATGTGCCCAGTGCGCCCAAAACCTCGGTGGCCTCTTTCAAGTTGCTGGCTGGCGCTGTGCGGGCAATTACAGGTGCCATTGGCAAGGTAGAACCCAAAACGTGAAGTTTGCCACCGAAACCGCCACCATCGGCATTCGGGGCACCAACATTCAATTGTTTATTGCCCCGCCAGATGCAGCGCCCCCGGTAAAGCCTGGCGATGTGGTAGTGGGCGTAATTTCCGGGCGCGTGGTATTTACCAATGCCGCAGGGCAATCTATTGAGGTCATTCCAGGGCAGTTTGCCACCCTCAGTGGCGTGGGTTTGCCCACCTTGTCTGCTAACCCCATACTGCTGCAAAACTACATTAAAAGTGCCGGGTACAGCGCCTACCGATTCCAAAGAAAGCTTTGAAGAGTTGTCTACCGTTTCGGTGAAAGACATTCCTGAAGGCGGCAACAACGGTGGCTCGGGCACCACAGGCGCCAACGAAGAAACAGACACCGTACTGGTTGCGGTATACGATGGCAAAGTGGTGGTAACAAACGGGCTGGATCAAGAGCCCCTGGAAGTAAACCGGGGGCAGGGCGCTTACCTGCGCATTGGTGGCCCGTCGCGTCCGGTGTTGTTGCAAGCGCCTCCCGATGTTCTGGCCAAAGACAACACCTTGTCTGCACCACCCTTTGTAGCACCACAATGCGCACCTTAATACACACACACGGAGGGCAGGCCATTGAATGTACGCAAATTTATTCAGCGTTCCATTCGTGCCGGAGCGGGGCTTGTGCTTACCGCTTTGGCTTTGGCCAACGTGCTTGGCTATGTGCCCTCTGATGTTGTAGAACGGCTCGATTACCTGCTGTACGATGTGTCGGCTTCGAACCGCTGTGCAAACCCCCCAGTTCGATGACCGCATTGTGGTGGTCGATATCGATGAAAAAAGTCTTTCCGAAGTAGGCCGTTGGCCTTGGTCGCGTGATTTGGTGGCCGACCTGGTGGTGCAGCTTTCCGACACATTGGGTGCCGTCGCCATTGCCTTTGACGTCGTGTTTGCCGAACCACAAAACACCGATGCCTTTAAAGCGGTAAATGCCCTGCTGGAAGCCAAGCCCCAATTGGCCGATAACCTGGGCGATTATCAATCGGTGCTTTCCCAGGCGTTTGATTACGATGGCAAGCTGGCAGAAGTGATTGCCAGTCGCCCTGTGGTGCTGGGCTACTATTTCAACCACAATCCAGAAAGCGTATCGGGCACATTGCCCAAGGCCATGTTTAAACGCACACAGCTGGATGGTCTGGCCCTGCAAAGCACCCACTGGGAAGGCTACGGCGCCAACCTCTACAAGTTGCAACGTGCCGCCGAGGGTGGATTTTTTAACCCCATTATTGATGAAGACGGCGTGGTGCGTTCGGTGCCCCTGCTTGCTGAATTCAAGGGTGCTTTTTACCAAAGCTTTGCATTGGCCACTTTGCGCCGCGCGCTGGGCAGTCCGCAGCTTATTCCCCTGTTTCCCCAGGGTGTGGACGAATCTTACGGTGCCCTGGAGCAGCTGGCCTTGCGTTCTGACCAGCTAGAGCTGAACATTCCTGTTCAACGCGGTTTGGTCAGCCTGGTGAACTACCGCGCCGCCGGTGGCCCGCAGGGCGGTGGCTACCGCTACATTTCTGCGTCTGATGTGCTGGCGGGCAAAATAAACCGCGATGCCATAGAAGGCCGCATTGTGTTGGTGGGCACTACCGCACCGGGTCTGCTGGATTTGCGAAGCACTCCGGTGAACCCCGCGTTTCCGGGGGTAGAGGTGCATGCCAATGTGCTCAGTTCCATGCTTGATGGCAATTTTCGTATTCAGCCCGAATTTGCCCAAGGTGTGCTGTTTGTCTCCACCTTGCTGGTGGGAGTCTTGTTGAGCCTGCTCATGCCGTTTTTACGGCCCACGCTGGCCTTGTCTTTGGCGCTGCTGGTCATTGCTTCGGCTATTTTATTGAATTCGTATTTCTATTTTCAGCAAAACATGGTGTTTCCGGTGGCCATTGTGCTGGTGCTGGCTGCCGCCATTTTCACGCTGGATGTGGTGGTGGGTTACCTGGGCGAATCGCGCAGCAAACGGCAGATGGTCAGCCTGTTCGGTGAGTACGTGGCCCCGGAGCTGGTGACTGAAATGGCCGACAACCCCACCGGCTATTCCATGGAAGGCGAAAGTCGCTACCTCACCGTGCTGTTCTCGGACGTGCGGGGTTTCACCACCATTTCGGAATCGTTGGAACCCAACGAACTGCGTGAATACATCAATGAATACCTGACCTGCATGTCGCAAATTATTCGCCAGCACCGCGGCACTCTGGACAAATACATCGGCGATGCCATTATGGCCTTTTGGGGTGCACCGATTGCCGATGAGAAACACGCGCACTATGCTGTAGATGCAGCCATGGCTATGATGGCCGAAGTAGGCAACCTGAATGAACGCCTGAAAGCGCGCGGCTGGCCCTCATTGGCCATTGGCATCGGCCTGAATAGCGGGCAGATGCGGGTAGGTGACATGGGTTCAAAAATTCGCCGTGCCTACACGGTAATGGGTGACTCGGTAAACCTGGGTTCGCGCCTGGAAGGCATCACAAAAACCTATGGCGTGGGCATTATTGTGGGTGAAACCACTTGCAAAGAAGTAACGGGTTATGTGTTTCAAGAGCTGGATAAGGTAAGGGTAAAGGGCAAGGACGAACCCGTGTCTATTTATCAGCCAGTTGCCCCCCAGCAACAGATGACCGACCACCAGCAACAGGTTCTAAGCCTGTGGACGCTTTTTTTGCAGCACTTTCGGGCTCAGCAGTGGAACGATGCCCAAACCACGCTGGAGCAGCTGGAAACGCTGGATGGAACACGCACGCTGTACACCCTGTACCACGAACGCATCAAGGTGTTTCGCCAAACCCCTCCCCCTGTGGAATGGGATGGGGTAACGCGGTTTGAGACGAAGTAGCAGGGTTGGTTAATATATAGCGGGAAAAAATATAATACGACACAGTATTTCC
>JAAURO010000265.1 GCA_012032215.1 Limnobacter sp. | reverse complement strand
CCGAGCAACGTCGGGTGCGGTGGCCGCCACCGAGCGCGAATTAAGCCAGGTGGCTTCCCGTCAGGAGGCCGCCAGCCGTGCGCACACGGCCCTGAAGGCCAAGCTGGAGCGTTTGCAGCTGGAACAACGGCAGGTTGCAGTCCCCTCGGCAGACGACTTGCGCGCCGCACTGGCCAACTACGAAAGCCTGGCCCGTACACTCGCCAACAAAAAAACCGAACTGGCGCACAGCGAAACCGCGTTGGCTGAAATCACGCCTGAATTGCAGCAGGCTGAGCAGGATTTTTCTGCTGAAAGAGACCACCATGCCGATGTGGCAGCCCGATTGGCTGCATTACAGGCTTTAAATACGCAGTTGTCTGAAAAGTCGGAATTGCAACCGTGGGTAGAAAAAACCGGATTGGCGCAAGCCCCCAGGCTTTTAAACCGCCTGAAAGTAGAGCGCGGCTGGGAAAGGGCGCTGGAAACCGCCCTGCGGGAATGCCTGAATGCCTTCGAAGTGGGCAACCTGGATTCCATGGTTGCGTTTGCCGACACCCCCCCGCCAGCAAGGGTGGCATTTATAGAGCCCAACAAGGCGCAGGCTGGTGTCGCTGGGCCAGATGATTTGGCGGGCCTGGTGTCGTGCACCGATAAAACGCTTCTGGATGCCACTGCCTATGCCTTGGCGGGGTTTAAAACTGCTCCCGATTTAAAAACTGCCTTGGCCAAACGTGCCACCCTGCAAACCCACGAAGCAGTGGTTACACCGCAGGGCCACTGCGTACGCCGCCACAGTTTAAGCCTGTATGCGCCCGACAACGAGCAATCTGGCATGCTGGAGCGCAACCAGCAAATTGAAGCCCTGCACACCGAGCTTAAAGCACTGGACATGCTGAAGGCCCAATCGCAGGGCAAACGCGACACCCTGAAACTCAAGCGCGACGAACTGCAAGCCGGACTTGGCAAACTGCGCAGCGAAGTGGATTTACTGACCCGCAAGGCCCACGATGCCCAATTGGCGGCCTTGCGCCTGCAAGAGGCTCAGGCCCGTGCCGACAGCCGTCTGGAGCAGCTTTCCCTGGACCGTGCCATGCTGGAATCTGAACTGGAAGAACAGCAGGCCTTGTTGCTAGAATCCGAAGACCAGTTCGCAGCGCTCGATGAAAAGCTGGCCCAAGCCAGCGAACTTCTGGAACAGCAAAAACAGGTTGTCCAGCAACACGAACACTCTTTGCGCAACAAACAGCTTTCGCTGCAAGAGGCCACACGGCGCAAGCAAGATGCCGAGTTTGCCCTGCGCGGCCAGCAAGCGGTGCTGCGGGAATGCGAGCGCGACATTCAGTTTGCCCAGGAACAGCAAACCGGATTGACCCAACGCAAAACCCAGGCCCATGAAGAGCTGGAAGGCTTGAGCCCCACACAGGCGGATGCCCAGCTGCAAGAGGCCCTGCAAGAGCGCATGGTGTCAGAAGAGCGGGTGGCGATTGCGCGGGAAGCGCTGGAACAGACCATGGCCGAGGTATCCCGGCTGGAAAAAACCGAGCAGGAAAGCGACAAACTCACCGACCCCCTGCGCCAGACTATTCAGGATTGTGCCCTTAAAATTCAGGCTGCCGAAATGAACATTGAGCAGTTTTCTGCCAATTTGCAGGAAGTCCAGGCCGACCTTGCGGCAGTGGGCCACGAGCTGGCTCATCTGGAAGTGCAGCCCAAAGCCTCCGTGCTGCAAAGCGATGTAACCCGCTTGAGCAATGCCATGCAGGAGTTGGGGGCCGTCAACCTGGCAGCACTCGATGAGCTGACAGCAGCTGCCGAACGCAAATCGTTTCTGGATCAGCAGGCCGGAGACTTGCTGGAAGCCATGCAAACCCTGGAAGACGCCATTCGGAAAATCGATTTAGAAACGCGCGATCTCCTGCAGGCCACGTTTAACGAGGTCAATGGCCATTTTTCCAGATTGTTTCCAGCCTTGTTTGGTGGGGGCGAAGCGCGGCTAGTCATGTCGGGCGAAGAAATACTGGATGCGGGTGTGCAGGTGTTTGCCCAACCACCAGGCAAGAAGAATGGCACAATTCACCTTTTGTCGGGTGGCGAAAAAGCGCTCACCGCTACTGCATTGGTGTTTGCTATCTTTGAGCTCAATCCGGCACCCTTTTGTTTGCTCGACGAGGTGGATGCACCCCTCGACGATGCCAACACCGAACGTTTTACTAAACTGGTTAAACAAATGGCTGAACGCACACAGTTTTTGTTTATTTCTCACAACCGGATTGCCATGGAAATGGCCCAACAGCTGGTGGGTGTCACCATGCAGGAAAAGGGCGTTTCACGCATCGTGGCAGTCGATTTGTCTACCGCTGAAAAGCTAGCAACGGAAACCGTATGAATGATTTACAGATCACACTGCTGATCGTAGGGGGCAGTGCCATAGCCGCCATGGTGGCTTACAACTGGTGGCAAGATTTCCAGCTGCGCAGGCAGGCCGATGAACGTTTCGGCTTTACCGAAAGCGATCCGCTGCTGGCGGGCCACCGCACAGAACCCAATCTGGGAGCTGCGCGCGCTGATCTCACCGAACCTGCTATTGAAAACCAGCTCCAGGAGCCACTCGACAAAGCCCTGTTTTTGAGTTTGTGGTAATACTGGACGAGCCTCGGCACCACAGCACCTGGACCACGCTCTACGACACGCTTAAGCAAACCTGCAAGCGTCGGTTTTATGTGTCGGTTTGCCCGCCTTCCCCACATGGTCAACAAGTCTGGTACGTGGGCCACACCTACCTGGGCGAAGCCAGCCACATAAAAATCAGTGTGCAATTGGCCAACCGCAAAGGGGCGCTTACTTCTATCGAGTTTTCTGATGTGCTGGGCAAGGTACGTCGGTTTGTAGAAGAATATTCCGGCCATCTGGAGTTTCCGGAAATGAAAGCGTCGTGGCCCGCGCAGAAACACTCGACCAGGCCGCTGCCGCTCTGGATACACTGTTGGGCTTGCACTGCCTGTTGCCCGAAGAAGTGGATGAAACCCTGATTCGTGGTCGTTTAAGTGGCGCAGGCTGGCAAATCAAAGATCACCACTGGTTGTTGCCAAACGCACAGGGCGAGCCTTTGGCCAGCATGGTCATTCACAAGGCGCCGGGCAAACGCCTGCTGAGTTTTACCATTGACGTGCCCAACAGCCCCGACCCCGTTGAAGCACTGGCTGCCATCGTAACCGTTTGTCACAGTCTCAACGAGCAATACGGTGCCCCATTAATCGACGACTCTGGAAACACCTTGAACACCGCTGCCATAGAAGGCATTTACAAGCACTTGGTGGGACGCGTCTGTGACCTGACCGATTCCGGCTTTAAGCCCGGTTCACCGGTTGCCAGAACGCTGTTTTCCTGAGAAGGTGTCGTGCATTCAGTATGAGCACAAGCTATGCCAAACCGTGATCCAACCCCTGGGCTTTTTGACAACACGCCTTACTCCACTGGGCCTATGCCAGAACAAAACCGGTTAATTGCTGAAACCATGCAAACCTTGGTGCGCCAGCTTAATGACTGGTCTTTGGCTATTACACGCAAGATGCCCCGTCGG
>JAAURO010000264.1 GCA_012032215.1 Limnobacter sp. | reverse complement strand
CGCCGCCGAAGCTCTTGGCGCGGGAGGAAGAAGGCCGGGCATGTTTGAGCACCGCAGCCCCGCAAGGGGCGAGGGCGAGTTAACGGCCGCCGACCAGAGCGAGAGCGCAGGCGGGGTTTCGAACAGTCCTCGAACCCGAGGCATTAAGCCGGGCTTGGGGCGTAAAGGCGATCAAAGTGTGTTTAAGCGAAACCAGGCCAAGCCGGTCTTGGGGCGAAAAGGCGCTGGAGAAGCCACAAAGTGATGCAGAAGCGGTTGGGCTTTAAGTCAACGATTGGCTGAGAGCTTCGATCAGCTTTTCCATGCCAGCGCCGTAGTATGCTGGTTCCAGAAAAAGACTGTTCTCGGGCGGTACCTGGTTTTTAAGGCGCTGCGCCAATCGCAGGGCCTCTTCGGTGCGGCCTGCATGGTGCATGAGCCTGGCCAAATCGGCGGCCGCTTCCACTCGGGCAGGGTTCAGGTGGTGGGCCTGGCGCAGGGTGAACTCCACTTCTTCGTGGGGAAAGGTGCCCAGGTTGTGCATGATGCGAGCGGCGTTGAGCAAAGCCACGTAACGTTCCTCTGCCCAACCTCCCATGTCGGCGCGTTGCTGATAGTAGTGCACTGCTTTTTTGTATTCATGGGCATCGCGCAGGCTTTGGGCAAGGTAAAAGGTGTAGCGCGCGGTCATGGAAGGGGTCTGTTTCGGTGGTCAGGGCGCGTACCAGTGTGGCGGCGTCTTTGCGGTATTTGTTGGGGTCTTTGCTGCGGCTGCCTTCGCAGTTGGCCCGTATGCTGGCACCTTGTATGGCTTGTAGTTCGGCCCCCGGTGGTTGTTGCACAAATTCATGCATTACGCCGCGGTATTTAAATTGCCCGTTGTTTTTCATTACATGAATGCGCGGGTAGACCAGTTTTCCGTGCACTATCTGAAGCACCCCTGCATCGCTGTGCAGTGATGCCAGGCTTGCCTGAAAGCGCTCTGCATGGTGTATTTGCAATTCGTCATCGGCGTCCATCATGAACACGTAATCGGTGGGCGCATGCTGGGTTGCCTGCTGGAGCAGCAGGTTGCGGTTCCATGAAAAATCTTCCCAGGGGGTTTCCATGATTTTTCCGGGTAGCTTGTTGCTTTTAAGCCATTGTGTAACCACTTCCTGGGTGCCGTCTGTAGAACCGGTGTCTTGAAGCAGTACAAACTGAACCCAGTTGCAGGCGCTTTGCAGGCACCGCTCAATAATGGGAGCTTCATTTCTGGCGATAAGTACCAGGGCCACAGTGGGTGGGGTGCTTGGCTGTGGGTGTGTGGTCATTACAGGCGTGTTGTTTTGCCAAAGATTTTTGGTGTGAATAGGGGGTAGAATAATGCACCCTTCACGAATCATCAAACCCTTAAGCCCATGAGCAGAAAATACTTTGGTACAGACGGAATCCGCGGCACAGTAGGCCAGGCACCCATGACGCCGGATTTCATCCTCAGGCTGGCTCAGGCCGCCGGAACTGTGTTAAACCGCTACGAATTACAAAACACCTCTGAGCGCCAGGAGCACAAGGCTGCTGCTGGTGGTGGAAGCAGGGCGGGCCGCGCCACGGTGCTTATTGGAAAAGATACCCGGGTTAGTGGTTATTTGCTGGAGTCTTGCCTGGAAGCCGGATTTACTTCGGTGGGGGTGGATGTGGTCTTGGTGGGGCCTATGCCAACGGGTGGTGTGGCGTATTTAACCAAAACCCTGAGCATGTCTGCGGGGGTGGTAATCAGTGCTTCGCACAACCCCTATCCCGATAACGGTATCAAGTTTTTTTCGGCCAGCGGTACCAAGCTGCCCGATGGCTGGGAACTTGAAATCGAGCATCAGCTGACGCAAGACAATCCTTGCAAGCCCTCTGTAGAGCTGGGCAAAGCGCGTCGTCTGGCGGATGCCTCTGGCCGTTATGTCGAGTTTTGCAAAGGAACTTTCCCGCGCGACAAACACTTGCGTGGCTTTAAAATTGTGGTGGATTGTGCCAATGGGGCAGCGTACTCGACAGCGCCCTGCGTGTTCCGGGAGTTGGGTGCTGAAGTGATTGTCATTGCCGATCAGCCCAATGGTGTCAATATTAACGAAGGGGTGGGCGCTACACACCCGGCTGCGTTGGCGCAGGCGGTGCAGCAGCACGGGGCTGACTATGGCTTTGCGCTGGATGGCGATGCCGACCGCCTGATTTGTATCGACCACTCGGGCCGTCTCTACAATGGCGATGAGCTGTTGTATGCCTTGGTGGCCGAGCGCATCGCCACGGGGCAGGTGGTGCCGGGTGTGGTGGGCACGCTGATGACCAATATGGGCCTTGAGCTGGCTTTGCAGGATTTACACATTCCTTTGGTACGCGCCAAGGTGGGCGATCGCTATGTGTATGAAAAACTGCAGGAACACGGTTGGCATTTAGGCGGTGAAAGTTCGGGCCATTTGCTGGTGCTGGACAAACATTCCACCGGTGATGGCATAGTAAGCGCACTGCAAGTGCTGCGCGCTGTGCGCGTGCTGGGCAAGCCACTGGCCGATATTTTAAGCCCTGTGCATATGATGCCGCAGGTGCTTGAGAATGTGCGCATTGAGCCCGGGTACGACTGGCAGGCCAATCCCGCATTGCAGGCGGCTTGTGAGGCTGTTCGTGCAGAGCTGGATGGCAAGGGGCGTTTGTTGATTCGCCCTTCTGGCACCGAACCTTTGTTGCGGGTTATGGTGGAGTGTCACGATGCCTGTTCAGCTACCAAACTTGCGAACCAGGTGGTTGCCGCAGTGGGGGAGTTTGTGAGCTGAATGCAACCGGGTAGCCAGAATAAGACTGCTCTTGCAAGGTGATAGCCTGCGTGTGTTTACGCCAGTCTGGCTCTCTTGGTTTGGCTGGTTCTATCTTCATGGATTTCTTCAGATGGCGAGGGGCTTTTTGGTGGTTGCACCTCCATGATGCTTCTTAAGCTGTCTGCTTGTGCAGCCAGCGCTGCAGATTGATAAGTGCCTCCCAAAGCCCAGAGTGGAAGTTGTTTTTCAATGCCTGGGCATCTTTGTATGTCCAGTTTTTGCCGGTGAGCTAGCTCTTGGAGGTTTGCCACTTTTTTAAGTTTTTGGCAATCTCTAAGGGTGAGTTCAGTTAAATTGTCATAGTTCGACACTTCCTGCAGGCTTTTGCAATTGATAAGTATCAGGCACTCTAAATTAGGCAAGGGTTGCCAAAGGCCTGCCTTTTCAATACCATTGAGCTCAAGCGCTTGAAGGAAGGGAAATGTGCGGATTACATCCTCGATCTTTTGGGGGTTGTCCCCGGTGTGTAAACGAAGGGACTTCACTCTTTCGCCTAATACATCCCCAACGATTGTGGTCATGATGGCTTTTAAGGCTATGAAAGTCTCCAGGTTTTCTTCATCTGCACGTAAGTCAAGTCCAATCGATTGCAAATTTGTACACTTCGAGAGTGTGCTAATTATTTCTGCATTAATTGCTCCTTTTAGCTCCACGTGCAGCGCCTTCGATGAGGCTGCCTGATTCAGCGCTTCAAGTTGTTTGGTGCATTTCTTCATTGATAAACACTTGTACATGTGGAGCC
>JAAURO010000263.1 GCA_012032215.1 Limnobacter sp. | reverse complement strand
GGGGATGCGACCGCGACGAGCGTGCCTGGCGTATTCGCGGCCGCGACGTCGCCGATCACGTGTATCGGCAGGCAGTGACTTCCGCGGGCACGGGCTGCATGGCCGCTTTAGATGCCCAACGCTGGCTGGAGTCGCAAGAAGGCTGACAGAGCAACCCAAGCAAGAGGGCGGGCATCATGGTAAAAGGTTCGAAATCGTTTCAAGACTTGAGCCCGCTTAAAAAACAGCTGCAAAACGAGCGCCAGGCCAACGTGCAGCAAAAAGAGGAAAAACGCCTGCAAGCCGGGAAACAGGCAAAAGCCCAGGCCGAGTCACACACAAAAGCCGAGGAAGAAGCCAAGCTGTTTCGCAGTGCCATGCAAGGCGTACAGCCTTTAAAACAGAAAACCGGGCTTCACTTGCCACCTGGCGGAACAAAAACCGGAGCCAAGCCACCCCCCCTGCCCTTGCAGCGCTTGCAAGATGATGCACGTGTTTTGCAGGAAGCCTTGTCGGATGAGTGGGATGTAGAACACTACCTGCAAACCGATGACACGCTGTGCTACCAGCGCAACGGTGTCTCAGCCGAAACCGTGCGCAAATTACGCAGAGGCCAATGGGTGGTGCAAGGCCAGCTTGATTTGCATGGGCACCGCACAGACGAAGCACGTGTGGCTGTGGCCGAATTTGTAAAATCGAGCGTTAAGCACGGGCTGCGCTGTGTGCGTATTATTCACGGCAAAGGTTTGGGCTCTTCAGGAAAAACACCGGTGCTGAAAGAAAAAGTAAAACGCTGGCTGGTACAGAAACAGGAAATACTGGCGTTTTGTCAAGCCCCGCCCCAGGATGGCGGCGGTGGCGCATTGCTGGTATTACTTGCCAAATGCAGCCAATCGCACACTTAGTGTGTAACACAACACATCCGCAATACCTGCGGGAGTATTTCAAGAAGGAAACACCTACCCCATGCCCAAACCTACAGGCAGTTTGATCGACTGGAAAGCTGACCGTACACAATCCACCACCGGTTTACACATGGCCTGGGAATCTGCCGGGCGCGAAGACGCCCCCACGATTGTGCTGATAGCTGGGCTGGCATGCCAGTTAACCCTGTGGCACGATGATTTTTGCCTGCCTCTGTTGCAGTTGGGTTACCGCTTAATCCGGTTCGACAACCGCGATGTGGGCTTAACCGACGAACACCCCGCCTATCAGCCTGCCAGCATCCCATTTACTTTTTTGAAAAACCGCTTTGGTGTTGGCACCCGCAGCATGTACACCCTGGAAACCTTGGCAGACGATGCGCTGGGCCTGATTACCGCGTTGGGCCTGGAAAAGCCGCACTTGGTTGGGATTTCAATGGGCGGCATGATTGCGCAAATCATGGCGGCCAAAGCCGCTCAGAAAATTGGCAAACTGGTGCTGCTCATGACTGGCACCAACCAGCGCGATCTGCCGCCACCTGCCGTTAAAGTAATGTGGAGTATGTTCATGCGCAAACCGCGAAGCGACAGCGAACAGGATGTGGTGCTGCACACCGAACGGGTCATGCGGATTATTGGCAGCCGCGCCTACCCCACCGATCGTGAAACGCTGCGCAAACGCATACAAGCGGCTTACCGCAGGGCCTTTCATCCACTGGGTATCATTCGCCAAACCCACTGCGTGGTGGCTTCAGGCAGTATCGCCCACTTTACCCGCGTCATTGCAGTGCCCACACTTATTGTTCATGGCACGAAAGACCGGCTACTGAAACCAGCATGCGCGATACGTCTGGAAAAATTGATCGCTGGAAGCAAGCTGCATTTCATCCCTGGTTTGGCGCACGATTTGCCCGAGCAACTCAGCCAGACTTTTGCCGGGCTGATCCACGCGCATTTGCAAACAAGCGATTAAAATTGGCGGTGGTGGCATGCCCCACCTCTTCGGTTTGCAGCCCTTTTATTTGCCCAATCGTGTGCGCCACGTGGGGTACGAACGCAGGCTCGTTGGTTTTACCCCGGTAAGGCACGGGGGCCAGATAGGGAGAATCAGTTTCTATTAAAATGCGCTCCAGTGGCACGTATTGGGCCACTTCGCGCAAATCGGCAGCGTTTTTAAACGTAACAATGCCCGAAAAGAAATGTGCATGCCCAGATCGAGCGCCTTGCGGGCAAAATCGAGGCTTTCGGTAAAGCAATGCACAATGCCTTGGCAGTTTTGCACCTGTTCTTCGCGCAAAATAGCCAGGGTGTCTTCGCCGGCTTGGCGAGTGTGCACAATTACGGGTTTTTTGCAGGCATTGGCCGCACGCAGGTGCACGCGAAAGCGCTCACGCTGCCAGCTTAAATCGCCTTTCAGCCTGAAGTAATCCAGCCCGGTTTCGCCAATACCCAGCACTTTGGGGTGTTGTGCCAATTCAACAAGGCCATCCACAGTGGGCTCAGCGATGTGTTCGTAGTCGGGGTGAACGCCCACGGTGGCCCACAGGTGGGCGTGTTGATCGGCCAGGGCCAGCACATTCGGAATGGTTTCCAGCTGCACGGAAATGCACAGCGCTTGCGACACCTGCGCTTCTTGCATGCGCTTTAAAATGGCGGGCAGGTTTTCAACAAGACCAGGGAAATCAAGGTGACAATGAGAATCTGTGAACACTACAACGTTGCCGTACTTTTGGAAGAAGACCGCATTTTACCTATCATTTTCTCGATTGCCAGCCGCACGGCCTCGCCTGATGCGTCGGAAGGGAATTGAATACCCACGCCCACAGGGCGGTCGCTGCGGGAGTTGTCGGAATTTATCCAGACCACCTTGCCATTGACCGGAAATTTTTTGCCCATTTCACCCACAGTAACCAGCACAAACACTGAATCGCCCAAGGTGTATTTCTGATCGGTTTCCAGAAACAGCCCCCCCTGTTTGATAAAAGGCATAAAACACTGGGCTGCGTGCGCATCGTTCGTAAGCAGCAAATTGTGCATCCATACTTTTTGACTTTCAGCCGATGTACCCATGATGGAGTGCCTCCCAATTAAATGGACTGGCTTAAAGTCTGCCAGTTTTGGGCGGTAAACTCCAGCGCCAAACGGGGGTTAAGCGGGTGGGTAGCCACCGCATATTCTGACTTTAACACCTCGAACACCCGGCTGATACGCTGGGGCTGCAGTGCGCAGGCCCAGGCTAAATGCTCAGAAGCCCAGGGAAAGGCCTGCGCTGGCAGGCCGCTGGCCAGCTTTGCCATGTCGGAAAGCAGGGTCATGGCCAAAGGCAGCAGCACAGCCATGCCGGCTTTTTCCAGCCCGGTGGGAAGCTGCCCGTGTTGTTCCGGGCTGCACAACCAGTTCAGCCACTGTTGGCGCAGGGCCAGGGTATCGGGCTCCTGGGTGGAAAGCCGCAGGGCTTCTTGTGGGTTACCCATTGCCAGACTTAGCGCCAACTCAGGGGTTTGCAACCGTTGCCCATGCAGCCAGTGCAGTTTTTCTTGCAGGCTGGCCGGGGGCACGTTCAGGCGCTGGCAGCGCGAGCGGAGAGTTGGCAACAGGTTTTTCCAGCTTGCGGCCGACCAGCAAAACGCAGGCCTGCCAGCGGCTCTTCCAGCGACTTTAACAAGGCATTGGC
>JAAURO010000262.1 GCA_012032215.1 Limnobacter sp. | reverse complement strand
AAAAATACGAATGCACCGTGCGCCACTTCGGAAAGTCCGACGGCAACGCCCTCCACTGGCAACCGGTACGCAACAGATAAAGCACCGCGCAAAAAACCTCGTACAAATCCACTGTGCGCGGCTTGGTTTTTCGACGCGCCTGTTCCAACAACGGCCTGATTTTTTCAAATTGATCGACACTGAGGTCGCTTGGGTATTTTTTCTTTTTCATACCCAATATTATTACAAATATTCAAGATCGTGAACACGCTCTCAAACTGCATTGGACTGAGATAGCCCAGCGACGAATGCAATCGTGTTGAGTTGTAAAAGTGTACCCAATCCATCAGCTCCTGCCGGGTCTCGTTTGCCGATCTGAGGGGCTTTCCATGAATTCGTGCCACTTTAAGTTTACCCCACAGATTTTCAGTCGGGGAGTTGTCCCAGCAATCCCCTTTACGGCTCATGGAGCTTTTCATTCCATAAGCTTTCAAGGCGTCCTGAAACAATTGTCCACAATATTGACTCCCACGGTCACTGTGAACAATTACATCTCGGGGTTGCTTGCGTCGAAACCATGCCATGCCTAGGGCATCAACCACCATTTCTGAGCGCATGTGGAGTTGCAAAGACCAACCGACTATCATCCTGCTGTACAGGTCCATGAAGGCCACCAAATACAACCATCCGTCTTTGGTTTGAATGTAGGTCAAATCAGTAGTCCAAACCCGATTCGGTTCTGAGGTGGTGAAGTTGCGCTCCAACAGGTTCGGTGCAATCGGCAAGTTATGCCTGGAGTCGGTGGTGACTCGAATTTGCGTTTGTGCCTGGCACAAATGTTGTATTGATTCATCAGCTTGCGCACCCGCTCTTTGCCAACCGGAATACCCTTTTGCAAGAGAACTTTCCACACCCGAGGCCAGCCGTATTCGCCTTTGCTGGCTGCATGTACGGTACGGATGTTGGCCAGCAGTAAGTCGTTGGAGATGCGCTTGGTGCCTTGATATGTGTCAGCCCTTACTGGCTTGCGTTGTTCGGCGCTGTGGTATCCGCTGGGGCTTACATCCAGCACTTCACACAAAATGGAGACTGGCCATTGGGACCTGTTCTTCAGAATAAAGGCGTACTTCATGTCAGGTCCCTGGCGAAGTACGCTGTGGCTTTTTTTAATATATCCACCTCCATCTTCAGCCTTGCAATTTCACTACGCGCCCGAGCAAGTTCCATTTGCTCTTGCGTAATCACCTTGCCTTTGACTTGGGTGAATTTGCCTTGTTTGTCTTTGTCTACCCAGCCCAGCAGGGTCTGGGGACTAATGTCCAATGTCTTGTCTGTGCCACAGCGCGAAGGCTCTGACCCGCCTTGACCAATCTAACCGCTTCCAGCTTGAACTCCAGGGTGTAGCGTGCCCGTGAAAGTTTTGTAGTTGACATGAAAAAATCTCCTTGAACCAAAGTATAAAAACACTCCGGTTAACGAGTCCATCTTTTGGGGGCAAGGTCAGCCTTGTGCAGGCCGTCTCATTTGCCTTGGGCGTTACGCGTTAACCGCGTTCCGCGTTATTTGCGTGTGTGTTCCAGCGAAAGCGGCGGGGTGTAGCCCAGCTCTATGGCCTTGGCTTCGGCCTCGGCGGCGGCCTGGGGTTGGCCTGCATCGCGGTAGAAAAGCGCCAGTTCATAAGCCGCAATGCCGTTGCCCAGCCCGGCAGCAAATTGCAGCCAGCCTTCGTAGCGGAAGGCGGCTTGTTCAATGGACGACTGGCGGTAACCGCGCGCAATGCGTGCGGCCGCGTCTTTATCGCCTTGTGCGGCTTTGCGGATTTCACGCTCGTTCAGCGTTACGTCTTCGGGTGGTGCAAAGCTGCTGCGGTACAGTTTGATGTCGCGCCGGCTCAGAAGCAGCACGGCGTTTTTGGCGCCATCTCGCTTTATTTTTACCAACTCGACCTGCTCGCTTTGCGGAAAACGGGCTAGAAAAATGTCACATTGGCGTATCACTTCGGGTGGCCAGTCTGATTGCTCTATTTGCTTCCATTGCAGAGCTTCTGCCAGATTGGCAGGGGCGCCCATGCTGCCATCGGGCAATTCAATGGCAGTGGCCAGCAACACGCGGTTGCGGGAGTTGTCCGCAATAAAAGGGTCTTGCGCCAGCTGGCGAATAGGTGCGACCGGGTGATTTTGCATGGTTTCGCGCACTTCGCGTTTAACCAGATACAGCAGTTCATCGAACGAGGTTTGGTCGGTGGCATTGCTAAACTGGTTAATCAAGGCCTGGGTGTAAAAAGTCATTTGATCGGGCGAAGACGGTGCAATGGCGGGCTTTCCCGCCTGGGTAGAAAAACTGACAATGCAGTCTTTGGGTGCTTCCACCTGGTTTAAACCGCTTTTGCTGGCCAGTGCGGTACTTACATCGGTGCGGCAGGCATCTATGAGCGCCAGGGTAAGGTCGGCCTGGAGCTGTCCAAGCAAGCGGAACAATTCCCCTTGCACTTTCAACGACTGCTTCAGCAGCACGAGACCTTTCAGCGGCCGGGCTGGTGCCCGCACCCAGCAACAGATTTTCGGATTGCAGTTGCAGGCCGTGGCCTGCGTAGTACACCAAGGCCAATTTCGGCCCTTCGGTGGCGCGTACTTTGTTTTTAAAAGCTTCCAGCGCGGCATTGAAATCAGAGGCGCCCAAATCCAGCGTTTGAGTGACTTCAAACCCTCGGGTTTGCAACACCTTGGCAAGTTCGTACACGTTTTTGTGAATGGGCGGCAAGTCGTGTGGTCGTGGGTAATTCGAGTTGCCTACCAGCAGGGCGAAGCGGGTGGGCACTATTTTTTGCACCAAGGGTGGAACCGCAGGGCTTGCTGCCGCATTTTTGCAGCACCGGCAGATTTGGCACTCCATGCCGTTTGCATTGTCCCCAAACCACACACTGCCGCCAGGCTGGCTTTAAGCACATCGCGGCGACCAGCACTGGCTGGCCTGCACAAGGGGTGATGCACTTTACTGCAATTCGTATTCGAAGCCATCGGTGCCCGCCTTGATGGTCAGTGTGGAAATGGCTTGCCCTTCCAGTTGGGCCTGCAGCAGGCGGCGGCTTATTTCGGGCAGCATGGTGTGGGTAAGTATGGCGCCTACTGCGCGCCCCCCGGAATCGGTGTCCTGACAGCGTTTCACCACTTCGTGCAACACGGAATCGGCCAGCACCACTTCCAGCCCGTGGTTGGCGTTTACCCGTTCCACCACGCGGTTGATTTGCAACTGCGCGATTTCAGTCAGCATGTGGTCGCTTAAGGGGTAATAGGGCACAACAATCAGGCGGCCCAACAAGGCGGGTGGGAATACTTCCAGCAAATCGGGCTTAAGCTGCGTGGCCAGCTCGGCGGGGTCGGTGCGTTGTTCGCCCCGTGCGCACAGGTGCATCAGGCGCTCGGTGCCCGCGTTGGTTGTGAGCAAAATCAGGGTGTTTCTAAAGTCAATTTTGCGGCCTTCGCCGTCTTCCATCCAGCCTTTGTCGAAGACCTGGAAGAAAATCTCGTGAACGTCCGGGTGCGCCTTTTCCACCTCATCCAGGAGCACCACGCTGTAAGGCCGGCGTCCGGACGGCCTCGGTAA
>JAAURO010000261.1 GCA_012032215.1 Limnobacter sp. | reverse complement strand
GATTTTTACAGTGGCATGTTGCACCAGGCACGGGCAGAAATCAGGGGGTGCAGCTATTTTGCACACGACAGGCGCTTTTGTTGTTGGTTTGTTGTGGGCGCCACCTTGTGGGTTGCTTGTGGGACCCAAGTGGAAAAACAGGCTATTTTTAAAAGGAGGTTGCGTGCTTGCGGGTATTATTCGGCATGAACTCAACTATCTTGTACGGTATCGACTTTTCCAGCCAACCCAAACCCAAAAAACCGATTGCCGTGGTTCAGGGGCTGTTGCAGCAAGCCCCTCCCCAAGCGGCAGCCGCCCAGCCGCCCATCTTGCGTCTGGAAAAGCGCCTTGGTCTTCCCACCTTGTCCGCCTTCGATGCATTTTTAAAGCAGCCCGGCCCTTTTCTGGCGGCCATCGACATGCCTTTCGGGCTGTCGCGCCAATTGGTAGATGGCTTGGGCTGGCCTGGCGCGGGCCGCACCGATTCGCAGGCCTGGGCCAGCCTGATTGCGCACTACGGCGCACTGTCTAAAACCGACATTCGCCAGTGTTTTAAGGCCTGGTGCGATGCCCGCCCGCCGGGCAAAAAATTTGCTCACAGGGTCACCGACAGCCCGGCAGGCGCTTCACCTTCCATGAAATGGGTCAACCCGCCCGTGGCGTTTATGCTGCGCGAAGGCGCGCCCCGGCTTCTGCAGGCCAATCTGTGTATTCCGGGCATGCACGTGGGCGATGCCGACCGCGTGGCGGTGGAAGCTTATCCCGGCTACCTGGCGCGCAAAATCGTGGCCAGGCAAAGCTACAAAACCGACAAGCCAGCCGGCGATACGCAAGACCGGCAATTTGCCCGTTCAGAAATTCTGTGTGCCATGGAAGAGGGCATGCTGATGGGTATTCAGGTAAGTATGCCGCGCTCTTTGCGGGCCGATTTTTTGCTGGATGCCAAAGGCGATTGGTTGGACGCCGCCTTGTGCTGCCTGGTGGCAGCCTGGTGCGAAACCCGGCGCACCCGTTTTTTTGGCTTGCCCAGCCAGCTAGACCCTGTAGAGGGGTGGATAGCAGGTGTGCCGGGTCTTTGAGTGCAAGGCACCAGCGGTGTTACACTAAGCCACCTTTAGTCCTGTTGCATTGGCCGCGTGAAACGCCCAGACTCCCACACCGTGCAAATTCTCAGCACGCCAGTCTCTGAACACTTCGACACCATTATTGATGTTCGAAGCCCTGCTGAATTTGAAGAAGACCACCTGCCCGGCGCTATAAACTGTCCCGTACTCAGCAACGAAGAGCGCATCGAAGTGGGTACCCTGTACAAGCAGGTTTCGCCGTTTGCCGCCAAAAAACGCGGCGCGGCGCTCGTGTCCGCCAACATTTCGCGCCATCTGGACACCTGCTTTTCCCACCACAAAAAATCCTGGAGCCCCTTGGTGTATTGCTGGCGTGGGGGGGCGCGCTCTGATGCCATGACCCACGTGTTGAGGCAGGTCGGCTGGCATGCCTCCCGGCTGGAAGGCGGTTACCGGGCCTACCGCCAGTTTGTGCTGCAACAGCTTGAACACCTGCCTTTGCAGTTCCGATTCAAGGTGTTGTGTGGCGAAACCGGTACGGCCAAAAGCAAACTGCTGCGCACACTCGAACAAGAAGGCGCGCAGGTATTGGATTTAGAGGCGCTGGCGGCACACAAAGGCTCTGTGTTGGGCCTGTTGCCTGATATTAAACAGCCGGGGCAAAAACTGTTTGAATCTTCGGTGTGGAGTGCTTTGCGGTGCTTTAACCAGAACAAACCGGTGTTTGTGGAAGCGGAAAGCCGAAAAATCGGTCGCCTGCGTTTGCCCCATGCCTTGTTTGTTGCCATGCATACGCAAAGCGAGTTAGTGCCCATTCAGGCCAGTATGTCGGCCCGCATCCAATTTCTGATGGAAGACTATCACTACTTTCTGACCGCGCCCGATTTTTTACTCAAGCAACTGGATTACCTGCAAAAACTCCACAGCCAGACAACCCTGAAAACCTGGAAAGCCATGGTGCATGCCGGGCAGTGGGAGCCCTTGGTGCGCGCCTTGCTTGAAATGCATTACGACCCCACTTACCGTCGATCGATGGCACACACCTTTCCTGGGTTTAGCCAGGCAAAGCCCCACACGCTCACCACGCTGCAAGACGAGGAGTTAAAGGGCTTTGCGCAGCATTTGCTGGTTTAATGCGGTTCAGCCAAACCCCAGGTAATTATCTTTTGTAATAACGTGGAACTATTTGGTGTAATTTTCGCACAAAAAGAGGTTGTATCCTGATGTGTGGTGAGTACATGAATCCAGATGGAGTGAATGGAGCAGGTCCTTCCAGGCAGATAGGTGGTGCTGGGCACGAGACAAATCAGCTGCAAGCGCAGCATCGTCGGGTATGAACACAGGTGTCAGCAGGCGATCTGCGCGCCCCAGACGATAACAGGAAGATTGTGAATCATTTCGTACGCTACAGCTTGACTCTGAAACATTCGAAACCGTCTTGTAGGAGCTTTCGGGGCCCTGAGCACAGGGTTCGTGCGCCCGAGGGTCGGTGGCCCCCCTCACAGAATCTACCGACGTACCAAGGTCAGTGGCGAACACTGAGGGCGGAAGCGTATGCTGCACGGTCAGATTCTGCGCCTCAGAAGCTGGCTTCTCTGTACTGTGGCCATCGCCTGTACTGTGGCCATGGCCTGCTCTCCATGCAGCCTTCACTGCAATCTCGAGAGCTGACGCGTTCTCGGGAGCATTCGTGTTCCCTTGCTGCAGCAATGAAGCGGACGCAGCAAGGACGCTTTCATCAGGTACCTGACTTCCTGAATAAGGCGTGTCGGTATGCCTGGATGCTGGCTGTGCGGGCCTGGAGGAGCGCAGCGTGTCAGGTGGCAGGTACGTGGGGCTGTGGCCAGAGGGGTCTGGGGAGGAGGCCGAGGGAGAGGCGACCTGGAACATCGAGGGCAGGGGCATGCTAGTGCTGGCGGTAACTGACTGCAGCCAGGACTTGTTCCTCAACAGCTTCAATGCGTTCAGAACTGCGTGAGCTGCGAGTATTGTCAGTACTTCCACATGATACATCCACACTGGATCACAGGGACCACGGTTCACTTGTTCTAGGATGAAGGCAGCTCAGGTAGAACGAAATATTTCAGGTTGCAGCACTATACTGGGTACCAGCTGGCAGCACCGGACGCACTATGCGACACACTAGGAAGCAACGGCTGCAGCAGGCAGGCCATAAGGCTCTGGCACGTCTCGCCATCTGCTACAACCCATATTATTGCGATTCCAGTTTGCGTGTGTCCACAAAGCTTTGAAATGTCGTAACGTTGCCTCAGAAGCAAGTGACATAATCTTAGTCCTAGCATCTGGTGGGTACGCAACGAGGATTGTGGTCAGCAGATGAAACTTGGTACAAGGCACGGCCGCACCTGCTGCAGGAAGCGTCGTGGAGCATTTCAACATGCCAGTACAATGCCCTCCTGATATCATCATCATCTCTGCGCTCTGTACCAGCTTGGCAGTGGTGCAGAGGCTCCACACGTGAGGCCTCCCTCTGCATCCCTGGTGTCGCTGTTCCCACTACTGGGAGCAGTCAGCGCTGGCTGTGCCAATGGCCTGCTGACTGCGCC
>JAAURO010000260.1 GCA_012032215.1 Limnobacter sp. | reverse complement strand
ACAATGGTTTCATCGCGGTCTGGGCCAGTAGAAATCATATCGATGGGCACCGCACACACTTCTTGCATGCGGGTTAAATAGGCTTGGGCTTGCGGCGGCAAGTCATTAAATTGCCTGATGCCAAACGTGGTGCCTTCCCAGCCAGGGAAGTCTTCAAAAATAGGGGCACAGGCAGCCACTTTGTCGGCCCCGAAAGGCAGAATGTCGGTGGTAGAACCATTGGGCAGGGTGTAACCCGTACACATGCGGATGGTTTGCAGGCCATCGAGCACGTCCAGCTTGGTAATGCACAGGCCAGACACACCGTTTAACTGAATGGTGCGTTTTTAAAGCGGCGGCATCAAACCAGCCGCAGCGGCGCGCACGGCCTGTCACCGAGCCAAATTCGTTGCCTTGCTTAGCCAGGCGAGCCCCGGTGTCGTCAAACAATTCCGTGGGAAACGGGCCCGAGCCCACGCGCGTGGCATACGCCTTGGTAATACCCAGCACATAGTGCAAGCGTTGCGGCCCCACACCCGCACCCGCACAGGCGGCACCAGCCAGGCAGTTGCTGCTGGTTACGAACGGGAATGTACCGTGATCGATGTCCAGCAATGCGCCCTGCGCACCTTCAAAAAGCAGGTTTTTCCCTTCGCGATTCGCTGTTTCAAGCAAGCTGGGCACATCGGCCACCATCGCTTTAATGCGTGGAGCCAAGGCCATGGCTTTATTAAACACGACATCCAGTTCAACGGGTTCACCTTTCAGGAAATGCACCAGTTGAAAGTTGTAATATTCCAGCACTTCTTTCAGCTTGGCCTTGAAGCTTTCTGGATTGAACAAATCCTGCACGCGCATAGCGCGGCGCGCCACCTTGTCTTCGTAGGCTGGGCCAATGCCGCGCCCGGTGGTGCCTATTTTGCTTTCCCCGCGTTTGGATTCGCGCGCTTTATCGAGTGCTACGTGGTAATCCAGAATAAGAGGGCAAGATTCGCTGATTCTGAGGCGGGATTCTACATCGTACGCCACCCGCCTGCAGTTCATCGATTTCAGAGAGCAAGGCTTCCGGCGAAAGCACCACGCCATTGCCAATGTACACCTGCACATCCGGGCGCATAATGCCCGATGGAATCAGGCGCAAAATGGTTTTTTTGCCGCCAATAATCAGGGTGTGGCCCGCATTGTGCCCCCCCTGAAAACGCACCACGCCTTGCGCATGGTCGGTCAGCCAATCGACCACTTTGCCCTTGCCTTCATCGCCCCATTGGGTACCAATGACCACCACGTTTCTGAAATCTCCATTTACTTGCTCTCCTGACCACCGCCAATCTGACCACCACCCAAGGGCTGTACTATCCAGCCTTTAGCGCCTGGTACCAATTCGCGGTCACATACAAATTCTTCTTCCTCTGCCTGGCATTGGGGTATGGACTGCACCACCACCTCGCCAGCTTCGCGCAGTTGCCGAATGGCTCGGCTTAGCGCAGGCTCTTGCTTCCAGGGTGCACGGATGGCTGGTTTGGCCACAGTGCGTACAGGCTTTAGCGACACCAGTTCGCGCAAATCGACAGAAAACCCGGTAGCTGCACGCGCCCTGCCATACACTTTGCCCACATGATCGTAACGCCCGCCGCGCAAAATCGGATTGGGCGACAACTCGGTGTAGGCAGAAAACACCAAGCCACTGTGGTAATCGAAACTGGCCAAGTCGGCCAAATCCATCATGAGTGCAGGCAGCCCGGCCTGGGTGTCTTGCCCCACCGAGTCTTTTAAACCCTCTAACAACGCTTGAAGCTCGTTGAGCACAGCCACCACGGCTTCGGTGCAGGGCAGTTCCTGGCGGGCACGGTTCAGCACACCGTCCTCGCCCAATGCGACGCCGTACAAACCGGGTACAGGCTGCACCGCTTTGGCAAAAGCAGCCGGGCAATCTTGTAACAGACTGTGCAGCAAGGGTTGATCTTTGTCCGACAAAGCCTGGTGAATGCGGTAGAGCACAGGCTCGGCCACGTTGTGCCCATACGCCAGCGCTTTTAGCAATCCCGCGTGGCTAAACGCAAAGCGGTAGTCGCTCAAGCCACTCAGCGCCAGAGTGTCCACAGCCAGGCCGAGCACTTCCAGATCAGCCTGAATGCCTGTGCAGCCATACAGCTCGGCCCCACACTGAAGCGGCTCGCGGGTGTTGTGCAGACCGCGTGCATGGGTGTGCAGCACGGGGCCGCAATAACAAAGCCGGGCGGGGCCTTGGCGGTTCAGAATGTGGGCATCGATTCGAGCCACCTGGGGCGTTGTATCGGCGCGCAAGCCAAGCATTCTGCCACTGGCCTGATCAAGCAATTTGAAGGTTTGCAAGTCCAGAGAGGCATCGGCATTGCCAAGCAAGGATTCGGTGTATTCCAGCAACGGAGGCATAACCAGCTCGTAACCGTACACGCGGAAACGATCCAGCACCGCCCGCCGAAGCTCTTCTATTTGACGGGCCTCGGACGGCAAAACATCCGCAACCGATTCTGGCAGCAGCCAAGCAGACATGGTTTGACCTGGGTAAAAAAACACACACAGAAAGGCCAGCAGTAAACGATGCCAGCCACACACACGAACCAGGCTTTCATTCAGAAAATTACTTGCCTGATTACACACGAACTTTTATTGCCTATTTGCTGCCAGACCCACTGCGCAGGAATTTAAAGAAATCGGACTGCGGGTCTACCACCATGACATCTGACCGGGAGCTGAAAGACTGCCGGTAGGCATCGAGGCTGCGGTAAAAAGAGAAAAATTCTGGATCTTTACCGAAAGCGCTATTATAAATGGAACCAGCCTTTGCATCGCCATCGCCTTTCAGCTTTTGGGCATCGCGGTAGGCTTCGGCCAGAATTACTTCTTTCTGGCGATCCGCATCGGCCCGAATTTGCTCGGATTCAGCCGCCCCTTGGGCGCGTAAATCGTTGGCAACCCGCTTGCGCTCAGCTTCCATGCGCCGGTACACCGATTCAGACACCTCGGGCAGTAAATCCACACGCTTGAGGCGCACATCCACGATATCGATACCAATTTCATTGGCATCGTCCTGCACCTTGTTCACAATGGCATCCATAACCCCGGTGCGCTCGCCCGAAACCACATCAAACACAGTGCGCTTGGTGATTTCTTCATTCAGGGCTGCTTTCACGATTTGGCTGATTCGGCTTTCCGCAATGGTTGTATTGCCTTGCATGCTGATGTGGTATTGCCGTGGGTCGGCAATGCGCCATTTCACATAAGAATCAACCAGCATGGTTTCTTTCTGAGGTAATAAACGCTCGGCCTCTGGGTCGTCAATGGTTTGAATGCGTTTGTCGTAGGTAACCATGGTCTGGAAAGGAGCCGGAAGCTTGAAATACAGGCCCGGTTCGTTGCGCACCTGACGGACTTCACCCAGCGCAAACACAATGGCTACTTCGCGCTCGTCCACCACGTACAGGCAGGATTTGGCAAACAGGAAGCCCAACAGTACAGCCAGCAATACCACAAAAATTCTGGGCATGATCAACGTTCTCCTCTTTCGCGGTCCCGAAGGCCTCGGCGGGTCATTTCTTCAAGCGTGCGTCCCGAGTTGGTACTTGAAGTCATTTGTTCTTCAATCGGATTGTTGCCATCG
>JAAURO010000259.1 GCA_012032215.1 Limnobacter sp. | reverse complement strand
GGAAACGGCCCCTGCAATAAACAAAGATTAGATGCAAGAAGAAAAGCATGGGAAGAAGGTGAATGGGTAAGAGGGGCGGCGGCGGCTCATGCAAAAAAGAAAAAAGAGAAACCACAGGCGCCAAAAGGAACGCTGGTAGCAGCATAATTATAATAGATGAATATTCAAATCAGAAAATTTTATTACGGCGATATTCCTGATGATAAAGGAGGGAATACGGAAAATACAGCCGCTTTACCAATTCCTCTTTCAGGAGGTGGTGGCGACGACTGGCCTCTCTGGGAAGTTTTTATCCGCAGCAAACAGGGCCTCGATCACAAACATGTGGGCAGCCTGCATGCCGCCGATGCAGCCATGGCTATTGAAAATGCAAGAGATGTTTATACCCGGAGAATGGAAGGCGTCAGCATCTGGGTAGTGGAATCAAAACATATTCATGCCACCAACCCCGATGAAGCAGACCTGGATGTGTACATTCAAATGCAAGTCCCCAGCAACCCCGCCGATCCCCAAAGCCCCACCGTACAACGCCCTCTCATGCCGGTTTTGCTGGCAAACCAGCCGTACAGCGGCGGCATTTTCTTTGATTACCTGCAATGGTGGTTTATGGCCATTGAAAAAACTTCCAGTGGCCAATGGCAACCCGCCTTCAATGCACAGGGGCAGCCACTGATGTACGAAAGCACGCCCCTGCTGCCGCAATACCTCTCGCTGGTTACGGCCAACTTTACCCAGGAAATATTCATGCCCGATGAAATTCTGGCGCAAAATTTTGTGCTCATGGCCAATCAGCCCAGCCTGGGAATTCTGAACGACATGCGCCAGCAACTTAGCGCACAGTAAGCCCCCATGTACTCAAGCACGCACACCATTCATTGGCTGAATACGCCCAAACGCCGTGCAGCACTTGCCTTGGCCTTGTGCCCTGTGTTGTGGCTGGCTGCGTGTGCAAGCACTTCAGAACCTGCATACAACAAACCGGCCCCTGCCCGGCCAACGGCACAGTTGGCGGGGCCCACCTACACCCGCGACACCTCGTTTCCTAAAACCACGCTCGTGGCCTTTAACACCGTAAGCTGGGTAAAGTACGCAATCCGGAATCGGGCCTGATTTATGTGCTTCAGCGCTCTCAGCCGGTAGTCAATGCGCTGAATGCGCAGGGCGATTGGGTAACAGGCTGGGTAAGCGATGCACTGGGCGACCCGCACTCTATTTCCTTTCAAGGCCAGGCACCGACAACCTCACAAAACCTCTGGATAACCGACATCGGCCCCGCCCCAGCCCGCCGGGCCTGCGTTTGGGCATTGCCTGAAAGAATTCAGCCTGAACGGCCAACCGCTTTCTACCATTGGCACCTGCGGCAAAACCTCGCAGGGCACAGGCTTAAACCCGGTGCAGTTTGACGAAGTGACCGACATTGCCTGGGATCATGCAGGCCACTTTCTGGTCACCGATGGCGATTTAAACGGGCTGAACAACCGCCTGCTTACACTGAATGCGCAAGGCCAGGTACTGGCCCACTGGGGCGCACCGGGCGACCAGCCCGGCAGCGGTCCCAAAGAATTTAATCTGCCCCATGCATTGCAGGTAGATGCCTGCAACCGGATTTGGGTGGCTGACGCCCTGAACCACCGCGTACAGCTAATCGGCAGCGATGGCACTTACTACGGTTCCATTCGTTCGTTTAACGATTTGGGGGTGTATACCCTGGATTTAATTTCCGACCCGGTAAACCCGCTGCAAGCCATTTTGTTTGTGGGCGCAAGTCCCACCACGGGTGGCGGCACAGGGCAAATTTCGCTGTTCAGAGTACCTATGAATTGCAGCGCAAACCCACTGCCTTCTATCGACAACCTGCAACCCTTCACACATTTCGAGGTGCCGGTCCCCACCTCTACTTCCACCACGCTTTTGCATTCTATTGCGGTGGACCCCAAAACCTGGGATGTTTACCTGGCAGTGCTTGGTGGCGCATTGCCGCCCCAAAAATGGGTGGCCCATTGGCCCCAATAAATCAACAGTTTCACTTTTTTTCAGGCACAGGAGAACCACGATGACATTCCAGCCCAAGCAATCCATAGACCCCGTACCGCCTTCGGCTTACCCCTCTTTCACACCCGTTACAAAACCCGCACCCCAAATGCCCGGCGCGTGGTCGGCCACGGTCTTGCTGCACCCATTCAGCCCACCGCTTTCTACCGACCCCAAGCCCAACAACCCGTTTTTCAGTTAAGCACGGCCAACGTGGTCTGCGTACCCGGCGAGTATTTTCAGCACAGGTGGCGGGCTGTGACTACGGCAACTGGTGGTACTTCATTACCTCGAACGGCACCGAAGTTTCCAACGATGGTGGGCAAACCTGGAACCCGGTTGATTTGGGCTGGTCCTTGCCCACCAACTGGTATGGTGCGCAAGCCAGCAGTGCAAGTTGCGCAGGCGCATCGCCTTTGAACTGGATGAACAAAGAGTCGCTAGACTGGTGGAAAATACCCGTTCCAATACCCAACTCGCCACCCGCTGCCACCTGGATGTGGTTTAACTCGCAAACCGAAGCACCCGTGCGCATGATGTTCGGCAACGGCCCGCCCAAACCCACCAAAGGCGACCCAACCCAGTTGGCGTTTTTTCAGATGTGGTCTTCAGCTACTTTCCAGAATTCAATCCGCTGAACATCGAAGACGAACTTGCCAGCAAACCACGCGTATTTAACGCACCTTCCATTGCAGGTTTTCAAACAGGCAACCCGAATGGCTATGAAAACTTTGTCTGGAATTCCAACTTCGGCATGACCGCCTTTATGACGCCGGTCAACGAGCAATTCAACCCCCTGCCCACCCGCGTGCTGTACGTGTGGAAAGACGATGCCCATTACTCGGTGTATTCCGACCGCTCGCAAAACACGCTGATGCAGTTTACGTACAACCCCGGCACCATGGCCGCCCAAGAAGCCCTGCTTACCGGCCCTGCCCCTGCTGGCCCACCACCGCCGCCCAACAGCGCCACCGGGTTTTTGATCAATTACGAACCCTCCGGCTCTTCCACCTGCATAGGCGGCAGCCAGTTTCCGTTTCCGCAAGAACCGCCCACCTGGGTTTCTGTGCCAGCCGTAGAAGGCACCATTCAGGCTACGATTTCCAACAACCCCGTGCTTGCGCCCAACACCACGGTCACCATTTTTTCGGTGCTGTTTCCACCTGCCTTGCCCAACTACCCCGAAGCCACGTACCTGTGGACCTGGTATGCACCCCAAAATGCATCAGGTACAGAAAGCAGGCCTGTTACCTTTATGCAATCGCAATCGGGCGTGAATGTGGGCACCAGCCTGGCCTTGGCCGATTACTACTTTTGCGAAAATTTCCAGCAACCCATCAACCCGGCCAATTTTGACATTCCGTCTTCGTGCAGCCCACAAACCCGGGCAAATGGACTGCGCAGGCGTTTGCCGTAATACAACCGGAAAAACATAATATGGCATAGTCGGCACAGCCTTGTGCGCACACTTGGTGCTTTCGCACCATGGCGCTTGTTGCTTCGGGCGAGTTAACGGCCGCCGAGCAAGTAAAGCAGCAGGCGGAATTTCGGGCAACGCCTAGCCGGGAGGCATGCCCCAAGTGCCATGGCAAGA
>JAAURO010000258.1 GCA_012032215.1 Limnobacter sp. | reverse complement strand
TTATTGCCCAGCGTGCAGGCATTCAACCATGGGCAGTAAAGCCAGGCCAAGGCGTGTGTGCAGGCGGCGGCGTGCCGCTGATTCCCGGTTATTTTGGTGACGACCAAACCCTGGGTACTTTGCTTCAAGAAGCAAAAAAAATCGGCTATCCGCTCATGATTAAAGCGGTTTCGGGCGGAGGTGGGCGCGGCATACGTTTGGTGCACAGCGCAGACCAACTGCCCGATGCGTTGGCCAGTTGCAGGCGCGAAGCCCAACATGCCTTTGGCGACGATGCCGTGATGCTGGAAAACTGGTGCAAGCCCCACGCCATGTAGAAGTGCAGGTGTTTGCCGACACGCATGGCCAGGTGGTGCATTTGTTTGAACGGGATTGCTCGGCCCAGCGTCGCCACCAAAAGGTGATTGAAGAAGCACCCGCCTGGGGTTTAAACGATGCCCTGCGCCAGCAACTGGGGCAAACAGCGGTGGCGGTTGCCAAGGCGGTGAATTATGTGGGCGCAGGCACGGTGGAGTTTTTGCTGGAAAAGAACAAGCAAGCCGCGGCCGATGAATACGCATTTTACTTCATGGAAATGAACACCCGTTTGCAGGTAGAGCACCCGGTCACGGAAATGGTGACAGGCTTTGATTTGGTAGAGTGGCAATTGCGCGTGGCGGCAGGCCAGCCCTTGCCTGCCCAACAGGCGCATATTCATGTAAACGGCCATGCGTTTGAGGCACGGCTGTATGCAGAAAACCCTGCCCAGGGTTTTTTGCCTGCACCGGAGAAGTGCTGCTGTGGCAAAACCCCATTGCCACAGGAAGAGAGGGTGCGCGGCGAATGTGGCGCCACGGATAACTACCCGGGCGTAAGCGGCATTCTGCGGCTGGATTCTGCCGTGCAAACAGGCAGTGTGGTGTCGCCCCATTACGATGCCATGCTGGGCAAGCTGATAGCCTGGGCACCCACTCGCCAGGCTGCTCTAGAGGTGCTGTGCCGTGGGCTGGCAAGCGTGCGTTGCGTGGGTGTAAAAACCAATCTGGCGTGGTTGCAGCACCTTGCAGGCCAAGCCGAGTTTGTAGCTGGCGGCTACGACACCGGGTTGATAGAAAGGCTGCCTGCCCAGCTTTTTACGCCCTCTCCAGAATTGGCACCCCGGCAGTATTGCACCTTGGCGGCGCTTTGCGGCCTGGCGCTTTGGGCGCGGCAGGTGGCGCCCACACACGGGGAGCTTTTCCCGGACACGGCAGCCGTTGTGGCCAAGGCAGCAGACCCTTTTGCGCCCGATGGCTTTTGCAACACGGGCCCCTTGTTGCGGCAGGATACCTGGCAGACAGAATCTGCCGGTTCTGCCACGGCTGGTGTTTTTGAAACCCGCACACACGTTGCGCTTGTTGGCGCCACAGCTACCATTACCGTAGGTGGCGCAGAACAGCACCTGCAGGAAAACCAGACGGTGCAGTGTTGCCTGGCTACAGAAAACGGAAGCTTTGTGCAGAGTGTGCCAGCAGAGCGCAGCGGGCATTTAATACGTTGCCAGGGCAGGTTGGATGAATATGCCTTCGATTTAATCTGGAATCAAGAGCACTTGCAGGTGCACTGGGGCCTTTGCCAATGGCAGTTGCAGTGGGTCAACCCGGCGCAGCAAACTGCCAATGCTGCCCGACAGGCTGGTAAGTGGCTTGCCACTGTGCTTGCGCCCATGCCCGGCAAGGTGTTTGCCGTGTTTGTGGAGGTGGGGCAGCAGGTGGTTCTGGGGCAGGCCTTGCTGGGGCTGGAAGCCATGAAAATGGAACACACCCTGGCCGCCGAACATGCGGCAGTGGTTAAAGCGGTGTGGTGTGCGCAAGGCGACCAGGTGGCAGAAGGCACGCAACTGATAGAGCTGGGGTACACGCCATGAACAAGCCCCCTGGAAAGGCAGCAAACCAGGCACCGGGCACAACCACTGGGCAGCAGGTAAAGCGGGTAAGCGTGGTGGAGGTGTCGCCCAGAGACGGCCTGCAAAACGAAACACAACACGTGCCCACCCCTGGCAAGGTAGAGCTGTGCGAACTGCTGCTGGCAGCGGGGGTTTTGCGCCTGGAGGCCACCGCGTTTGTTAGCCCGAGGTGGGTGCCGCAAATGGCAGATGCCAGTGCGGTGTTGGGGCAAATAAACCGGGGGGCGTCGCCGCAGCCCGCGCAGGTTTGTTTGTCGGCCTTGGTGCCCAACCTGCAGGGCTTGCACGCTGCCTTGGCAGCCGGGGTGCAGGAAGTGGTGGTGTTTACCGCTGCCTCGGAGGCGTTTACCCAACAAAATATCCATTGCACCATTGCACAAAGCATCGAGCGCTTTAAGCCCGTGGTGGAGTTGGCCCGGCAGCGGGGTGTGCATGTGCGGGCCTCGATATCGTGCGCGCTGGGTTGCCCTTACCAAGGTGCAGTGCCTGCCGATGCCGTTGCACAGGTTGCACGCCAGCTTCTGGATTTAGGCATTACCGAACTAGACGTGGCCGACACCATTGGCGTGGGCACCGCAGGCCGTGTGCAGGAGGTGTTTGAACGCGTGGCCGCAGTAACCGGGGTGCAGGCTTTGGCTGCACATTTTCACGACACCTACGGGCAGGCGCTTACCAACGTGTACGCTGCCCTGGGTGTGGGCGTGCGCACTTTTCACAGCTCGGTGGCGGGTTTGGGTGGCTGCCCCTATGCTCAGGGTGCCACCGGCAATTTGGCCACCGAAGATCTGGTGTATTTGCTGCACGGTTTGGGCTACCACACCGGGCTGGATTTGCCCAGCCTGGCGCGCACCGGGCAGTGGGTGTCACGGATTCTGGGGCGCCGGAATGCCAGCCGGGTGGGGTGCGCTTTGGAGGCTGCACAGCTCGCGGAGCGCTTGCAATGAGAGTGGCCTGGGCCGACAGTTTTCAAAGATCTCCTGGGTTGCGGCGCTGTCTAACGAGTTGACTGTGGGCGGTTTGCCAACCTTTGCCCATTCTTGCAGCAAAGTATGGGCTTGGGTACCTAAGGCGAAATCTAGATCGGACAAGCTGCGTGCGCAGCGTTGTGGGAACAGCAAGGCGGCAAGTGCTTCGGGGCTTTGGGCTTCAAAGGCAATCTGAAATGCTTCGCGCGAGGGTTTCAAGCGATCGCTGTTGCTCCCCAGCAAAAAAACCGGGCGGCCAGGGCGTAGTTTTTGCAAGCAATGCAGCGCATTGCAAGGTTTGTAGCGCTTCGGGTTGCAGGGCCGATAAATCGGGAAATGCCAAAAATCCCGCCAAAGGCTTTGCTGCTTCGGTGGTTGGTGGATTGGCTTTTGTTGCTTGGGGATTGGCTTTTATGGCTTTGCAAAATTGCCCGACGTACTCGGCTTCTACTGCGCTTTTATGAACGCCTTGGCGTATTAAATACCCGTGGCCTTCCAGTGTCCAATACTTCGTGTGAATGGCAAAATGTTCCCTAAGTTGTCGATATAAAAAAAGGGCTGTTTCTGCTGCTGCTTGCTGAAGGCAAGAAGGTGGTGCTGGTGTGTTTGTATTATTCCGGTTTGAGGAGGGTGCTTGTTCTAATGCGTGGCTGTTCGTGTGTTGTGAGGGTGTTGTGGTGGTGGGTGTTGCGGTGGTGGAGGAAGGCATAAATTGTTACATACAGTGGATAAAAAGGGGATGGGGGCGGGTT
>JAAURO010000257.1 GCA_012032215.1 Limnobacter sp. | reverse complement strand
CGCCAGCCAAGCCAGGGCGAACCCCGCCGCTTAAGCAGCAAAATTTTCCGAACAGCGCGCGCAAGGCCCGCCTCTGCATGAGGCGGGAGCCTTGCTTTTGGCACATACATCAGATGGGCTACCCGGAGTTTGCGATAGCCATGTGCGCGGTTTTCTTATTCAATGGTGCTAATCTGGATATTTTTTGTAATAAGAAGCGCCAGAGTGATGTGCCGCGACAAAAATCGTTAAGAACGCACCTTCTGTTTGCATCCATCGGTCTGTCTGTGATTAAATTGTTTTTGTCTTAGACAAAATTGCCAAAAGGGTAGTAATGAAAGATTCCCAATACAGTGTGTCTGTGATGGTGTACGACACAGAACCCGCCTTTCTTGAAGGTTTGCTGGCCACTGCTTCGCTGGTGTGGGGCGAGAATGAGGTGTTGCCCCGGGAGTCGGAAAAAGAAGTGGTTTACGCATCACGCAACCTGGATTTTGGTCTGGTGGTAATGCGTAAAAGCCTGTTTAGGCGGAGTGTAAGGGTTTCGCATGCGCTGGCAGATTTAATTCGCCGTGGCGCAGAGCTTGTGCTTGTAGAGGATTGTGGTTTGGCAATTGCCTACAAAGCGCCAGTCAAGCTGGGTTCCCTTACCTTGGTCTGTCGGGCTACCCACCAGGAAGATTTGTTTGATTTGTTCCTGACCAGACGCTTGGCGGGCATTGCGCACCCTGCAAGGGTTAATAACTTGTACTCCTGAGGCTTAAGCGCACAGATTCCCACGGCAAAGTGGGAAGGGTATTTTTTTGTCTTGGACAAAAATGCCAATGCGTTTGGCGCAGGCGGATTGTGCTGCGGCGTTCATGGGCCAAGCGCAACGGTTTGGCCCTGCGCCAGCAGCCGAAATGCTGAATCTGCCACACCCAGTTTGGCTTTGGCCTTTTTCAGGTCTTCAACGGGTTTATCCAGCGCCTCATCGGTCAGTTCAAAGGTGCCCCAGTGCACTCCAATCGACAAGGCCGATCCCACTTCCTGGTGCACGCGCACGGCTTCTTCGGGGTTAATGTGCTGGGCTTTCATAAACCAGCGCGGTTCGTAGGCGCCTACTGCGATGGCACTCAGGTTAAAAGGCCCCAAGCGGCGACCAATTTCCTGAAAGTCCTGGCTGTACCCCGTGTCTCCTGAAAAAAAGAAGCTGAATCCTGGTTCTTTTACCACCCAGCCGCCCCACAAGGTGGTGTTGCGGTCAAAAAAACTTCTGGCTGACCAGTGGTGCGCGGGCACCAGGGTTAATTCCGTGTTTGCCAGTTCAATGGTGTTCCACCAATCCAGGGCTTTAACCCGATCAATGCCCCAGTCTTGCAGGGTTTTTTCCAAGCCCAAAGGCACCAGAAACAAGGTGTGCGGTTGGGCGTTCGCCAATTCCAGCAAGGTGGTTTTGTCGGTGTGATCGTAGTGGTTGTGGCTTAGCACCACCACATCTATGGGCGGTAAATCGGCCACTTGGGCAGGCGCTTTTACTTTGCGCTGTGGCCCTGCCCATTGCACCGGAAAGGCGCGTTCAGAAAAGTGCGGGTCGGTAAGCACGGTAATGTGCTGCAGCTTTAGCAACACGGTTGCATGGCCCAGCCAGGTGACAGAACGTACGTTCCTGGGCAGTTGTGCTTTGTTAAATGCCTGCTGCGGAAACGCTGCATAACTGGCATACGATTCCCCCGGTGGTGGCGGCAGCGACAGCCCGAAACGTTCGCGGTACCAGCGTATCAAGTCCGGCAAAGATTTAGAGATCACGCTGCCATCGCTGTTTACAAAACCATCTGGGCGGTGGTGGGCCCTGTTGGGGTTGTAATACGGGTTAGGGGTGCTGCAACCTTGCATAAACAGGCAGTTTGAAAGCAGCAGGCCGGGCAGCAAAAAGCGCAGACATAAAACGGATATCACGGGGCAAAACTCAAAAAACAAACAGGCCAAGTGTAAACGTTTGCGGATGGGTTTAATACGGCAAGCCGCCCATGTACAATCAATTAACCAAAAAGACAAGCAACATACACCTATGCCACATTCTGCTTCTGCCAATGCGCAGCCAATCGCGCAGCAACCTGTGCAGCAACCTGTGCAGCGCAGCCGGCTGCAGCAGTTTGTCTGGCGGTGCTCTCAAAATCTGCTTACCTGTGTGCTTTTTGCAGGTCTGGTTGTGCTGGTTGGCTTGCTGTGGGGGCGCTTTAACGCCTTGCCCAGTTCTGTGCAATGGCTTTGCATGGGGTTTGTGCTGGCAGCCGGTTTGTATTTGGGGCATCGTATTGCGGTTTTGCGGGTGTTGGGCAGGGTCCGTCACTTGGTGCGGCACGGGCAAATAGCACCACCCGTCTTAAGCAGTCTCGAAGACATTTTTAGAGTGTTCAAGGCCCAGTCGCATCAATACTCCACAGAAAACAGGGCAGTTGTGTCCGCGTTTGACGAAACCCAAAGCCGATTACAGGCCATCGAGGCTTGCATCAGCGGCGTTACCTTCATTGGCGAGACAGATTCCCGGCGCCCCGGCCCACTGCATCTGTTAAGCGTAGGCAGCAATTTATCGCGCTTTTTCAAGGCAAACCGAACCGAGTTTATTCAAGACTGGCAGGTCATCCTGCCCCAGGTGGTACCGGCCGATCGCGAAGCCTTGCAAAAATACTGAACTCGGCAACTACCTTTCCCGAGCGCGAAAGCCTGGTGTTTGCCCTGTACCGCGCAGCCAATGAAAGTGCCCGCTATTACCAGATTACCGTGCTGCGGCAAACAACGGGCACGGCTATCCGCGTGCATGGTGTTGTGCTAGATGTCACCGAATTTGTGCAGGCAAGAGTATCTGCCGAAAGCGAGGACAAAGCCAAAGCCGAGTTTCTGGCAACCGTTAGCCATGAATTGCGTACGCCGCTCAACGGCATTATTGGTTTTTCACGCCTGTTGGCCGCCCAGCTCGAAAAAGGCACGCCTTTGCAGCAAGATGCCCAAAACATTGTGCACGCTGCGCAATCGCTGCATGTGCTGGTCAACGATGTGCTGGATTACAGCCAAATATCCGCCCGAGGCGTTGCGCTGGATTCCCGCCCGGTCAGCTTGCACAAAGTAGTGGAAACGGTGTTTCAACTGAATCTTGCGCAGGCGCAAGGCAAAGGCTTGCAGTTTACGTATGCCAACGAATTGCCCAATGCACCCGTAGTGCTGGCCGATGCCAATCGGCTTATCCAGGTGATGCAAAACCTAGTGAACAACGCGATTAAATTTACCGATTCCGGTTTTGTGCGCATGCGCCTGTTTGGCACCGTGCGGGATGACACGCAGCTAGAGGCCATACTGCAAGTGACGGATTCTGGCATTGGCATGAGCATTGGCGAGCAGCAAAGCCTGTTTGTGCGGTTTTTTCAGGCCAACCGGGAAATTCAACGGCACTATGGGGGCACAGGTCTGGGGCTGGCTATTACCTCTGGCCTGGTAAAAGCCATGGGCGGCAATATAGAGGTGAAGTCGTCGCCCAACGCAGGCACTAGCCTGACCGTTCGGCTTGTGTTTAATACCACCACAGAGCTCGAACACGATGCACTGTTTGCCGAAAATGGCATTGCACCCTTGCGTATTTTGGTGGTGGATGATCACCCCATTAACCTGAATTTGCTGGATCGGTTTTGTCGAAA
>JAAURO010000256.1 GCA_012032215.1 Limnobacter sp. | reverse complement strand
GCTGTTCGATTTAACACCCTTGCCCCGTGCAGTGCAGGCGGTCAAGCAGCATGTGGCAACCTGGCCAAGCCCCAGGCCAGGTGCCCAAACAGGGCGTTGGTGTTTGTGAGCCCCTCGGCCCTGGAAATGGGTTTGCCTGAGTTGTTGCCTGAGTTATTGCCAGACTTCTTACCCGGGAATGCCCAGCACACAAGGGTGGTGCTTGGGCTGATGGGGCAGCAAAGCGCAGAGCTGGCGGTGGCAATGGGTGTGCCGCCCGCGCACATAGTGGCACCAGCATTTAACGGCGTGCAGCACGATATACCCGAAGACTCTTCCGGGCTGCACACCTTGCTGACCCGGCAGTTTGATGCTGCGCAAACCGAGGTGCTTGTTTTAAAAGGCCCACACGGCAGAACCGATTTTGCGGAAAACTTGCTGGCGGCAGGGTTTACCGTCATGCTGTTCGAGGTGTACGACCGACAGCCCCTCTTGCCCGAGGCCCCTGCGTTGCAGCAGTTACTCAACAACCTGAACCGCCTGGTTTTTGGGTAACCAGCAGCCAGGCCATGGTTGGGCTGGATGGGCTATTCGCCGTCCACAAAGAGGCGCAGGATTACCTACACACGAGTTGCCCCATGTTGACGACCCACCGCAGAATCGGTGAAGAATGTCATAAATTGGGCTATAAACAGGTGGTGGCGCTTCCCACCGGATTAGATGCAGTCCTACACTGGGTGGCCCAATTACCCCTCCTCTGGTCAATGACAAAAAAGACACTACCATGACAGATTCCTTCAATTCTCCTCACAACAGTTCTGCAGCGGGTGCTTCAACTGGCGCGTCTGCGTCTGTACACGCAAACACCGCTTCTCCGGTGCATTTTCCCAGCAAGGGGGCTGCACGCGAGTTAAGCATGGTGGCCTTTATTGTGTCGCTGATTGCGCTGGCAGGGCTTGGCTTTGTGTATTACACCAGCACGGCACAAATGAATCAGGCGGGTCAGCAACTGGCGGCGCAGCTTCAGGAAGAGCGCACAAAAAATCAAATTGCTGCAGGAAGAAAGTACGCGGCACACCGATTTATACCGTGAGATGAAAACCAGTCTGGAACAACTCCAGACCGGGCAAAAGAAGCGGAAAGCCAGCAAGCTGCCTTGGAGACCTTGTACAACCAAATGCTGTCTGACAAGGCAGCAGTGTCTTTAAGCGAAATCGAGCAACTGGTAAGTATTGCCCGCAGACAGCTTTTGGTGCTGGGCAATATTCAGGGGGCTTCTGTGGCGCTCAACCAGGCTGTGGAGCTATTGGAACAAACCGACGACCCTGGCTTGCTGCAGGTTAAAGTGGCCATCGAAAAAGATCTGGCAGAGCTCAATGCACTGCCCGAAGTGGACATTATCAAAACTGCCATTTCATTGGATTCTGTTATTAATTCGGTAGATATATTGCCTACTCTGGCCGATCGCGATGTGCAAACCGACACTACCCTGGCAGAATTGGGTCACGAAAAATCGGCGCAAACTCCAGAGGCGCCCCGCACTATAGAGCCCATAGCGCACAACGCCAATGTGTGGCAGGCCATGAAGTCGGCGGTGTTTGTGTTTTTTTCCACCGCGTGGGAAGACATCAAAGGCCTGGTTGAAATTACCCACATTGACCACCCCGAGGCCCTGATGATTTCTGGTCAGCAGGCCCAGGACCTGCGCAATGCGCTGCGCCTGTCGCTACTCAACGCACGGCTGTCGCTGCTTTCCCGCCACGGTGAATTGCTGGCCTCTGACTTAAAGCGTTCGCGCAGCCTGCTACTGACTTACTTCGACCCCCGCAATGCGCAGGTTGCCCGCGCGGTTTCCTTGCTGGAAAATATCGGCAGCATGCAGGTTTCCATCACGCCTCCCGAGCTTCAAAACTCCACCTCTGCTATCCGTCTGTTTAAGGCGGGCCAAAGGAGCAAGTCGTGAAAAAGCTTACTGTGTTTATTTTCATTCTGGTTGCGGCGGTAGCCGTTACCCTGCTCGGGCAGGAAAATACAGGCAAGGTGGTTTTGTTTTTGCCTTCCTATCGCATTGATTTTTCACTGAATTTTGTGCTTATCGTGTTGTCTTTGCTGGTGGTGTTGGTGTGGTTTGGCACCGGGGTTTTAAAAGCATCCCTTCAGGCGCCTGAAAAAATCAGGGCTTACTTTGCCGAGCGTCGGCAAAAAGCCCTGCGCGAGGCCAATACCCATGCTTTAATGGCCTTGATAACCGGTGATGAAGTGTCTGCCGAAAAAGCCTTGAACGCTGCCCGTAAGACAGATTTGTCCGATGATCTGAGTCTGTATATTCGCGTGTTGTCTGCCCTGCAGGCCAACCGTCTGGATATAGCGGATAACCTGTTGAACCAGCACAAACACGATGCCAAAAGCACACGCCCGGCACTGGGAGTACTTCGGGCGCGTCTCGCGCTGGCCAAAGCCAATCATTCACAAGCTTACCAGGTGGTGGAATTGCTACCCGCATCCTGCAAGGCATACCCCCAAGTCCAGCGTGTACGCCTTATGGCACTGGCCGGGCTTTTGCGTTGGCAAGAGGCTTTGACCCACTATCGCAAAAGCAGACAAACCGTGGCCTTGTCAGAAACAGAGCGCAGCGCCTTTCTGAGTGTCATTTATGAAGGGCTGGTTCTCAACGCACAATGCAAGCCGACCGCCATTGAAGATCTGTTAAGCCAAAGTACGCCCGATGAATTACAGGTGCCGGGAGTTATCCGCGCCATTGGCGAAGGTTTGTTGTGTGCGGGCATGCCCAACGCGGCCTGCACCCTGCTGCAAACTGCGCTGCAAAAAGATCTGCTGGAAGAGTTGTTACCGCTCTATCAAAAAGTGGCAAGCCTGTGCTCCAGGCAATCCTTGCCTTTTGTCGAGTTGGCTGTGCGTAAGCACCCTGATCAACTTAAGCTGCTTGAAATTGCAGGTGAAGTACTGGAAAGAGAGCAGCTCTGGGGCAAAGCCATTGCGCGCTTTGAGACCTTGTATCAAAAGGCCCCCTCGGCCCATGTGGCCGGTAAGCTCGAACGCTTGTACCAGACAGCCAGCCAGCCAGACAAAGCAAGACAATGGCGCGAAAAACTGAAAACCCACCTCGGTTTAAACAAGCTGCCTGCCTGATTTGCCGGGCAATTAGGTACACTACGCCCAGTTTCTTTTTTTCGAGGACAACCATGGGTTACAACAGCATTTCCCCGGGCCGCAATTTGCCCACCGATGTCAATGTGGTCATCGAAATTCCCGCCAATTCAGATCCCGTCAAGTACGAGGTAGACAAGGAATCCGGTGCCCTGTGGGTAGACCGGTTTATTGGCACTTCCATGGTGTATCCTTGCAACTATGGCTACATTCCACAAACCCTGGCCGCCGATGGCGACCCGGTCGATGTGCTCGTCATGACTCCGTTTCCGCTGATTGCAGGATCGGTTATTCGGTGCAGGCCGATTGGCATGCTTAAAATGACCGACGAATCGGGTGGCGATGCCAAACTGCTGGCGGTGCCCGTTGAAAAGCTGCTGCCTTCTTACCAGTGTTACCAAACTATTAAAGATGTGCCCGCAGAATACTTGCAACGTATCCAGCATTTTTTTCGAGCACTACAAAGATCTGGAAAAAGGCAAGTGGGTAAAAATAGAGGGGTGGGG
>JAAURO010000255.1 GCA_012032215.1 Limnobacter sp. | reverse complement strand
AAAGCCAATGTGCAAGCAGCCCAAACCCGCGTAGAACAAGGCCAAAGTTGCCATACAAAGAACCACCCTGAAAGCGCCTTTTGACGGCGTAATTACCAGCCGGACCGTGTCGGTGGGGGCACAGGTTTCACCCACCACGCTGCTGGGCGAAATAGCCAGCAGCGAAGCCTACTGGGTGCAGGTAGCCCTGCCACAGGCTGAACTGCAATGGATAGAACTACCCAGCCAGAACAAGACAGGCCGCAGCAAAGGTTCCAAAGTGTGTGTGTCAGATGCCTCAGTGTCCGACAAAACCTGCCACGCAGGCTATGTGTTAAACGTGCAAAGCGAGGTGCAAGACAACGGCAGGCAAGCCCAGGTGCTGGTAGAAATCCCGCTTAACAACACCCAGGCATTGGCTGAAAAACCGCTTTTGCTCTCGCAGTATGTGAAAGTGCAAATTCAGGGCAAAACGCTCAAGAATGTGTTTGCGCTCGACCCCGCCCACGTACACGGTGGCGAGGTGTGGCTAGATAACGCAGGCAAACTTGCCGTGCGCCCCGTGCAAATAGCCTGGCAATCGCAAAATCAGGTAGTGGTTTCTGAGGGGCTTAAAAGTGGCGACACGCTGATAACCAGCAACCTGAGTGCCCCCATTGAAGGCATGCCCATTCGCACCCAGCCAAGCAAGGGCAATGCGGAGCAAACGCCATGAGCAAAACCGTGAAGGTTAGCCACCGCGGCCCCATTGCCTGGATGACCAAAAACTCCGTGGCAGCCAATATTTTGATGTGGATCTGCCTGCTTGGTGGCGTGTTTGGCTTTCTGTTCATTAAAAAAGAGGTGTTTCCAGAGTTCGAACTGGACGTGGTCAACATTGCGGTGTCTTATCCGGGTGCAAGCCCGGAAGATGTAGAACAAGGCATTGTGCTTTCCATTGAAGAAGCCATCAACGACGTGGAAGGCATCGAGAAAATATCCTCCACATCCAACGAGGGCTCTGCCAGCATAGTGGCTGAACTCGAAGAAGGCGAAGACTCCCAGCAAGTCTACCAGAACATCAAGCAGGAAATAGACCGCATTCGCACCTTTCCCGTAGACGCCGAAGAACCCACCGTGCAACTGGCCGTGCGCCAGCGCAACGTGGTTACTTTGGTGCTGTATGGCAACACCACCGAACTGGCCCTGCGCAACCTAGCCGAAGAAGTGCGCGATGGCCTGCTTTCCAGCCCGGGCGTCAGCAAGGTTAGCCTGAACGATGTACGGCCCATGGAAATCCACATCGAAGTACCACAGGCCAAACTCAATGCCTACGGCCTTTCTCTGCAAGGCATTGCCGACAACATCCGCCGCGAAGTGCTAGAGGTATCGGGCGGCAGCATTACCACCCAGAACGGCGACATTCTGCTGCGTGTGGCAGAGCGCCGCGACTTCGCCAAACAGTTTGCCCAACTGCCGATTGTGTCGCCGCGCACAGGCACGCCGGTGCTGCTGGGCGACATTGCCAGCGTAAAAGACGGCTTTCAGGATGTAGACAAATACGCCACCTTCAACGGCATGCCATCGGTGGAGTTGCAGGTAGACAGAACCGGCAACCAAACCCCGCTGGGAGTTTCAGAATCCACCATGGCAGCACTGGAACAAATTCGCCCCACACTGCCCCCAGGCTTAGAACTGGCCGTGGTGCAGGATCGCTCTGATGTCTACAAACAGCGGCTCGATTTGCTCATGAAAAACGCCATTATGGGCTTGGTGCTGGTGATGCTGCTGCTCACCATTTTTCTGGATTTAAAACTGGCGTTCTGGGTAACCATGGGCATACCCATTTCGTTTTTGGGCGCCATGCTGTTTATACCCGCCATGGGTGTCAGCTTCAACATGATTTCCATGTTCGCCTTTATTATTGCGCTGGGCATTGTGGTAGACGACGCCATTGTGGCCGGAGAAAACATCTACGAATACCGCGAGCAAGGCATGGGCTTTCTCGACGCTTCTATTCAGGGTGCGCGCGATGTGGCCATGCCCATCACCTTTAGCATACTTACCAACATAGCCGCATTTGCACCGCTGCTCATAGTGCCCGGGCTGGTTGGGAAAAATCTGGTTCGTCATTCCAGCGGTGGTTTGCACGGTGTTTATCGTGTCTTTGTTTGAAGCCATTTTCGTATTGCCAGCACATCTGGCACACAGCCGGGCAGCCAATCCCGATGGGCGCTTTCACCAATGGCAGCAGCGTTTCAGCAAAAAATTTCTGGCTTGGGTCGACAAACGCTATTCCCCGATTGTGCATTTGGCCGTGCGGTTTCGCTATGTGTCTTTGGCGATAGGCGTAGCACTTTTAGTGCTAGTGCTGGCGTGGCCTGTTAGTGGACGCATGGGGTTTGAGTTATTTCCCACCGTGGAATCCGATCGTTCTGAAGTGCGTGCCGTGTTGCCGCTTGGCAGCCCGCAAAATCGCGTTGAAGCCGTGGCAAATCAACTTACGCGCACCGCGCAGGAAATAGTAGCCAAACACGGCGGCGAACAGCTCAGCACGGGCATATACACCAGCATCAATGAAAACACCGTCAGCGTGCGCACCTACCTCACCGACCCCGATATTCGCCCCTTGCAAACCTCTGAATTTACCGACCTGTGGCGGCAACGCACCGGCAGCATTGCGGGTGTTGACAGCATGCGCTTTGCCGCCGATTCTGGCGGCCCGGCGCCGGACCAGGCTTTACCGTCGAATTAAGCCACCGCGATGTAAACACCCTGAGGCGGGCCAGTGCAGCGCTTGCTAACTCCCTGGCCGAATACCCCCTGCTTTCAGAAATTGACGATGGCTTCCAAGAGGGAAAAAACCAGTTCAACTTTGCCCTTAAAGAAGAAGCACGTCGCTTGGGTCTTAACTCCAACGACATTGGTCGCCAGGTGCGCTCGGCCTTTTTTGGCGCCGAAGCCCTGCGCCAGCAGCGTGGCAGAAACGAAGTAAAGGTAGTGGTGCTGCGGCCCGAGCAAGAACGCACCTCGCAAACCGATGTGCGCGATTTGCTGATTCGCACTGCCGAAGGGGCGCTGGTTCCCCTGCACACCCTGGTGGAATTCAGCCCAAGCCGCGCCTGGTCCAGCATTACCCGGCGCGATGGCCGGCGCACCGTAACGATTACCGCCAACGTGAATCCGCGCAAAGAAGCGCAACGCGTGAAACAAGCGGTGCAAGCAGACGTGCTGCCCGGCCTGTTAAAAGACTATCCCGGATTAAGCTACAGCTTCGAGGGCAGACAAGCCCAGTTTTCTGAAGCGCTGAGCGCATTGGCATACGGCTACCTGGCCGTTCTGGGCATGATTTACATTTTGCTGGCCGTACCCTTTCGCAGTTACCTGCAACCGCTTATTGTGATGTTTGCCATACCTTTTGGTATATTTGGCGCCATTGTAGGCCACCTCATCATGGGCTACAGCATGAGCATTATTTCCATGATGGGTATTATTGCCTTGTCGGGGGTGGTGGTAAACGATTCATTGGTAATGGTCAGTTTTGCCAACGACAAAATACTCAAGGGCATGTCGCCCCTGGAGGCCATTTGTTCATCGGGAGTGCGCCGCTTCCGGCCTATTTTGCTGACCACCATTTCCACCTTTGGCGGCCTGGCCCCCATGATTTTTGAAACCTCCCGCCAGGCAAGGTTCATGAT
>JAAURO010000254.1 GCA_012032215.1 Limnobacter sp. | reverse complement strand
TTGTACACTCTCATGAATCAGGTCGCCGACATTTCGCAACTGATGCTCGACCCCACCCTACAGGCACCACACGCATGAAACTGATTGTTCTGGATCGCGATGGCGTCATCAACGAAGATTCCGCCAATTACATTAAAACCGTGGAAGAGTGGAAAGCCATTCCCGGCAGCATGGAAGCCATTGCACGCTTAAACCGCGGTGGCTTTCGGGTGGTGGTTGCCACCAACCAATCCGGCATTTCCAGAGGGTTATTCGATCTTGAAACCCTCTGCGCCATGCACCAGAAAATGCACAAAGAAGCCAGCATCGTCGGCGGCCACATCGACGGCATCTTTTTTTTGCCCCACGCCCCCGAAGACAAATGCGAATGCCGCAAACCCAAGCCCGGTTTATTCAAGGAAATACAAGCGCGCATGAGCTCGCGCCTGGAAGGTGTACCGGTAGTTGGTGATTCATTGCGCGACCTGCAAGCTGGCGCAAGCCAGGGCTGCCTGCCCTTTCGTGGTAAAAACCGGCAAAGGCCATGCAAACCCTTGAAGAGCACAAGACAGAACTCCCCAAAGGCACCCTGGTGTTCGACAACCTGATGGCTGTCGCCATGCACCTGGTTCCCGAAGACCCCTTCCGTTCAGGGCAATAACACCATGAGATCCGCAATAGGTTCAATCCTGTTTTTTGTATACATCGTTGTGTATACCCCCATTCATGCCACCCTGCTGCTGGTGCTTTCGCCAGTCCTGAGCCTGCGCCAGCGTTATACTTTTGCCTGCTACTGGAACCGGCTCAATATCGAAATGCTGCGCATACTGTGCGGCATTCATTACCGCATAGAAGGCCAGGAAAACCTGCCCGCGGCGGGGCAGCAAGGTGCCATTGTGCTGGCCAAACACCAATCGGCCTGGGAAACCTTTGCCATTCCCGCCCTGCTTTTGCCGCGCCATTTGTGCCTGATTTACAAACGCGAACTGCAATACATTCCCTTTTTTGGCTGGTCGCTGTGGGTGTTACGCATGGTGCCCATTGATCGCAGCAAAGGCAAAGACGCCTTTGAACAGGTTAAAAAAGTGGCTGGCCAACGCATGCAAGCCGGAGCCTGGATGATGTTTTTCCCCGAAGGGACCCGCGTGCCCGTGGGCAAAAAAGGGCGCTACAAAACAGGCGGAACCCGCTTGGCTGTAGCCAATCAAACCCCGGTTGTACCCGTAGCCCACAACGCAGGCGAATACTGGAGCCGAGGCAGTTTTTTTAAAAAACCGGCACCATCACCCTAAGCTTTGGCCCCCCAATCAGCCCAGAAGGGCACACGCCAGACACCCTGCTGGCCGAAGTAGAACCTGGATAGAACACAAAATGCAGCGAAATCAGCCCGCATCGCCTACCCAAGCGGACTAACCCAATGGCCAAGCACACCCTGCAAATTGGCAACCAGCAGCTTACCTACCAATTCGCACCGCACACAGCGCAAATCGGTAGGCATGCAAATATCAGACGAAGGGCTGAAAGTAACCGCCCCCTTGCGCCTGCCCTTTGAAGCACTGGAAGAAGCACTTTTGCAGCGTGGCCGCTGGATACTTACCCGCCTTTCTGCCTGGCAGCAAAGCCAGGCACGCATGCTTGCGCCTGCCGATTTACTGGCTTGTGGTTTACCAGTGCCGCTCTTCGGAAAACCCCATGCGGTGGTGTATGAAGCCTCACTCAAAAAAGGCTTTATTAACACGGACACGCAATCCATACACCTGCCCTGTGCGGCCCCACACAACAACGGTCTCGACAGCGGCACCACACCATGCCAAAACAATGCAAGCCGTGCACTGGAGAAACTGCTACGGCCACTGGCCCTGCAAACCTTCCAGCAACAGGCAGAACGGCTGCGCAGCCGCGCCAGTTTGCCCCACTACACCGTGCATTTAAGCAGCGCAAAATGCCGCTGGGGTTCGTGCAACTGTCGGCGCGAACTGCGCCTGAACTGGCGACTGGTGTTTTATTCGCGCGCCATCATTGAATATGTAGTAGCCCACGAAATGGCCCACCTTCTGGAAATGAACCACAGCGCCCGCTTTTGGGCCACGGTAGAACAACTCGCGCCCGATTACCTGCGGGCACACCAGTATCTGTCCGACAAAAACCCCGAAAAAGTGCCTTTGTATCAAGCAGCTGATTAAGATTTTGCGGAACTACCTACCCTGGTTTTGTTACAAACAGAAAATTGTTTAAACAAACAAGGAGTTTTTCTATGCAGGACGTTGGGTCATCTTCGCCATCCAGACCTGAGGATCATGCCTATGCACAGAATCAGAACGACGAGGCAATTTGCCAAAAGCCTGGCCGAGAAGAGAACACACCCTCAAACGAACCAGCCCATCGCAAGCACTGCCGCACTGCCGCTGAAGAATTGGCAAGCGGATTGCATGCCACACAGAGTGGTTCCGGCAACCCACAACCCCCCCCCAGTCTGGATTCACTGCCTTTAGAGACATTTCACCACTTAATCAGCCAAGCCTCTTTCACTCTGGTCGATTTGAAGGCGCTTTTGCAGACCAACCGCGCCTGCCGTTCCGCAACCCTGTCTTATTTATCGGGTTTAACCAGCTTGAAAGCACACACCCCGGTAGTCAATTCAAACATTTTAGGGCGAAAAAGCAAAAGTGAGCCAGTACGCAGTGTTTTAGCGTACTCCACCAACCTGGAAGAATTAACGTTGAGCGGTAACATCCACCCCGATCAACTCTACAACCTTAAAAACCTTCATTCCCTGAAACACCTGGACTTAAGTGCAGTTGCCAATCTGACAAACGAACACCTGCAAGTATTGGCTGAGCTGCAACTACCGCTTGAATCGCTGAAACTGGGCGGTGCAATAGAGCCGGGGCAATTGTTCAACTTTAAAGTTTCCCCTCTCTGAAACACCTGGACTTAAGTGCAGTTGCCAATCTGAAAATCCGACACTTGGGAGACTTGTTTAGACAGCAATTGCAGCTTGAATCTCTGAAATTGAAGCTGAGCGGTGTAATGCACCCTAGGACACTGTTCAACTTTAAACTTTTTCCCTCTCTGAAACACCTGGATTTAAGCGAAGTTACCAATTTCACAACCCTACTTCTGGGAAACTTGTGGAAACAGCAATTGCCGCTTGAATCACTAAAGTTGAAGCTGAGCGGTGAAATGCACTCTGAACGAAGGCTCAAATTTGAACTTTTCCCCTCTCTGAAACACCTGGACTTAAGCGAAGTTACCAATTTCACAACCCGACACCTGGAACACTTGTTTGAAGGACAATTGCCGCTTGAATCACTAAAGTTGAATTTGAGCACTCGAATAGCCCCAGAGGCAATTTTACAACTTATTGACTTTAAAAAAAAATTTTCCAAATCTGAAACACCTGGATTTACGCAAAGTCACTACCAATCGGACACCCAATAGCCAGGAAGTCTTTTTTGAACTGAAATTGTCGCTTGAATCGAAAGCGTTGACGCTGAGCAGTGCAATAAGCCCTGTGCTGCTTGGTGCTCTACTACACCACTGTAAAAGGCTCCTTCCCCCCCTGAAACACCTGGACTTAAGCGAAGTTACCAATTTCACAACCCGACACCTGAAACACTTGTTTGAAGGGCAATTGCCGCTTGAATCACTAAAGTTGAATTTGAGCACTCAAATAGCCCCCGGGAACAACTTTTA
>JAAURO010000253.1 GCA_012032215.1 Limnobacter sp. | reverse complement strand
TTCTGGCTGCAAGCGGATCCGCATGAGTTGCTTGCCCGCGTCGCGGCGCGACACAACGATGCGTCCGATGCCACACCCCGCGTCGTACAGGCCCAACTCGGCTTGCATACAGGCCGCTATCGCCCGTGCGCGCGCCAGGCGCGCTCAACAGTCCTAACCTGTACCCAATGAACAAAGCCGAGCGCACCGAGATTTTTACCCGCCTGCGGGCAGCCAACCCGCACCCCAAAACAGAGCTTGAATACAGCAGCCCCTTTGAGCTGCTGGCTGCCGTGCTGCTGAGCGCCCAAGCCACAGACAAAGGCGTAAACCTGGCAACACGCAAACTGTTTGCGGTGGCAAACACCCCGCAAGCAATGGCCGAACTGGGTATTGAAGGCATAGAACAGCACATTAAAACCATTGGATTGTTTCGGTCCAAGGCCCGGCACCTGTACCAAACCTGCTGCCTGCTACGCGACCAGCATGGTGGTGAAGTGCCACAGACCCGCGAAGCCCTGGAGGCGCTGCCCGGTGTGGGCAGAAAAACAGCCAATGTGGTTTTGAACACTGCGTTTGGCCAGCCTACCATGGCAGTCGATACCCATATTTTCAGGGTATCGAACCGTACTGGCCTGGCCCCTGGCAAAAACGTGCTGGAAGTGGAGCAAAAACTCGTTAAATACATACCCCCCGAATTTATACTCCATGCGCACCACTGGCTGATTTTGCATGGGCGTTATGTGTGCAAAGCCAGAAAACCGGACTGCCCGGTTTGTAGTATTGTAGACCTCTGCGAATTCAATAAAAAAACCGCTAAGGAAATTCCAGCCCATGTCTTTTTCCATTATTGCCAAACACTTTAAACAAGCTGTTTTCAGGAGGCCCTGGACCTCATAGACCAGGCGGTTAACCAGGCCAGGCTCCGCCGCCATACCGATTACATCAGCCGGGTAGTTATTCTGGCCACCGAGCCGTTTTCCAGGCACTTGGCCGATCTGGCCCAGCAGGCAGTGGGCAAGGCCCGCTGCATGAACGTATGGGGTGGGTGCGTGCCAGGCTTGTTGGTAAATGGCGTGGTTATTGGCACCCAGCCCGCCATGGTGGTCGCAGTATTTGGCAAGGAATTTGAAGTAAGCGACGGAAAAGCGCCAGCTCTGGTACTGAATCTTTCAGAAAGCGATGCGGAACAAAAGCGGTTTCAGGCGCCCGTTGAAGAAACCGACACCTTGCTGGAAAAGTCCGACTCGCTGGGGTTGCTCTCGTACGGAGCCAACTACCGTTCGCTGCCCCGCATTGAACACGGCCGTCCCTGCCGTGAAAGCGATTGCCGACTGGAACTGGCCGCCCAAAAAACCTTAACCTTTAACTCAGAGGGCCTGGTTTTTTTAAGCGAGCCCCTTGAGGTAACTGAATGCAAAAGCCTGTTTCTGGTTTCTGTAGACGGCAAGGCAGCAGCCACGGCACTGGCCTGCCCCCAGCACCAAACCAGGCCAGTGGGTTTGCGCTTGCAAGTCATTCAAGGGCAAACCGAGCTGTGGGTGCCTGTGTTAAATATCATGCCCGATGGTTCACTTGCCTTGGCCGCCCCCGTATCCAAAGGGCAGAGGGTGCGACTGGCCAGGCGCACAGAAACCGCCTCACTGCCCCTGATGGCCTGGAAAAACAAATGGACCTCCGCATTTTCGGGCAATGCTCCTGCATTCGGGCTGATTTTCGCCGGGTTTGAACGCAGCAGGCTGTGCCACAACAAAGAGCAAGACATCGAAAAACTGGCTGAACTGCTGTGCAACACCCCCCTGGTAGGCGTTTTGGGCCAGGCAGTGTGGCTGGAGCAAAATCAGAAAATTCTCTCGCCTCCCAGAAACAACCGTCTTACACTCACCCTGGTTTCAATACCTCAACACAAAAACTAGTTGTCCCCACCATGTTCAACCCTACACGCAACCAGGCACGCCTGTTTTCCTGAATGCCTGGAAAAAATACCACAAAGAAGAAAATATTTCTGAAGCTGAAAGTATTGCGCTTAAATGGATGAGTCGGCATCCCGAATATTTCAGCACGTTTGACGACGAACCCGAAGAAGCTCTGGCGCGCGATTACCGGGTAGAAGAAGGGCAAAGCAATCCCTTCTTGCATTTATCCATGCACCTGGCGGTGGAAGAACAGGTAAGCGTGGACCAGCCCCCGGGCATACGTAGCGCCTTTAAAGCACTGTGCGAAAGGCATGGCGATGAACACAAAGCCGCGCACTGCGTATTTGAATGTCTGGCTGAGCAAATCTACCAGCAGCAAAGAAACGGCGTGGCATTCGACAGCCAGCGGTATGTGCAATGCGTTTTGGAACAATGTGATTTGCCACAACGGTGATTGCGCTGTACTGCCTTCGGGCCCAACCCAGGCTTCATTGCCCGAGCTTGTGGCCTGAAAACGGTTCAAGCGGTGCTAGGGTGTAGTGTCGGCCCCACCCCGGATCTCCCACTGTTCCCCCGAAGGTTCCCTGCGCGGGTCTTGCTTTGAAAACAAATGCCGCGACAACTCCAGCAAGGCGCTTTTGTAGACATCTCGCTTGAATTCAATCACGCTTTCCAGCGGTATCCAGTAGTCGCACCAACGCCAGGCATCAAATTCCGGGTGTGCCGTTGCCCTCAGGCTTACATCGCAATCCCGTCCAACCAACTTCAGCAAAAACCAGATTTGTTTCTGGCCTTTGTACGTGCCACGCCATTCCCGTCTAACCCAGTGTTCAGCACGCTGTAGCGATGCCAATCGCGCGTGCGGCCGATAATTTCTACATGTTCGGGCTTCAGGCCCACTTCTTCATGCAGCTCCCTGAGCATGGCCTGCTCGGGCGACTCACCGGATTTGATTCCCCCTTGTGGAAATTGCCAGGAATGTTCTCTGATTCGTTTGCCCCAGAAAACCTGTTTTCTGGAGTTGGTCAATATAATGCCTACGTTGGGTCGAAAGCCTTCTTTATCCAGCATTTCAGCCCCACAGTTTCTTTATTTCCCGACCATTATAAGCAGAGCACCGCTTTTTTACACCCACCAATTCAGTGGCCCTGCGAATAAAAGTAAGATTGCGGTTTTAAATCCCGCCACAAAGAGAAATTCCCATGCGTTGCACCCAACTTTTCTTGAATACCCTCAAAGAAGCGCCTGCCGACGCCGAGGTGGTCAGCCACCAGCTCATGATTCGGGCGGGCATGATTAAACGGCTGGCTGGCGGCATTTTTACCTACATGCCGGTAGGGTTGCGTGCCATTCGGAAGGTCGAGGCCATTGTGCGCGACGAAATGAACCGCGCAGGCGCCCTGGAGCTGCTGATGCCTGCTGTGCAGCCTGCTGAGTTGTGGCAGGAGTCGGGGCGGGCCTCTAAATATGGGCCCGAGCTGCTGCGCCTCAAAGATCGCCATGATCGCGATTACGTCATAGGTCCCACCCACGAAAGAGGTGGTTACCGATGTGGTGCGCAAAGAAGTCATTGGCGAAGGCGGCATCGCCGGTGAATTTGGCCAGCGCCGCTTTCAGGGCTTTTTCCAGGTCGCCTTCGGTGTGGACTTCGAAGCCCCAACCCTTGCCCAAAAGATCCGGCAGGCGGTGGTATTGCCAGTTGGGAATGTCGTTGAACGGGCCATCCTGGGAGGAAGCGTTCGGTGGTGTAGCCCTTGTTGTTTAAGACCATCACGATGGGATTGAAGTCGTGCC
>JAAURO010000252.1 GCA_012032215.1 Limnobacter sp. | reverse complement strand
GGTTCAGCACCGTTTGCTGGCTGAAGGCATAGACCTGCGCACCGCCACGCACCCCGTGCGCTTTGCCTTAGAAAATGGCCGTAAGGCGGTGTATTTGCAGCAGCCAGGGCATGCAGACCCTGTGCGTGAAGAGGTGGATGCCATTTTGCTGGCGGTGGGCAGGCAAGCCAACCTAACCGGCTTTGGTTTGGAAACCTTGGGCATAGAAACCGAACGCACCGTGCTGACCAATGCGTTTTTGCAAACCAGATTTCCCAACATATACGCCTGTGGCGATGTGGCTGGGCCTTACCAATTTACCCACACGGCGGCGCACCAGGCTTGGTATGCGGCAGTGAATGCGTTGTTTGGGCGCTTTAAAAAGTTCAAGGTGGATTATTCCGTGATCCCCTGGACCACGTTTACCGATCCAGAAGTGGCGCGTGTGGGGTTGAGTGAAGAAGAGGCCCAGGCCAAAGGCATTGCCTATGAGATCACTCGTTACGGTTTGGATGATTTAGACCGTGCGATTGCCGATGAGGCGGCAGAGGGTTTTGTGAAAGTGCTCACCGTGCCTGGCAAAGACAAAATTTTGGGTTGCACGATTGTTGGCTGCCACGCCGGTGATTTACTGGCCGAGTACGTGCTGGCCATGCGCCATGGTTTGGGCTTGAACAAAATTCTGGGTACCATTCACACCTACCCCACCTGGAGCGAAGCCAACAAATACGCCGCGGGGGGAATGGAAAAAAGCCCATGCGCCGCAAAAATTGCTGCACTGGGTGGAAAAGTTTCACGCTTGGGAGCGGGGGTAACGTCTTTGTGCAGCTGGTCTCCTGTGTTGCCAAACAGGTGCGTAAAAGCGTCATTACACTTTCAGTTTCTGCGCCAGCGCTGTAAAAAGTTGTTGTGCATCTATGGGCTTGTGTAAATACCCATTCATGCCTGCAGCCAGGGCTTTTTCTGTTTCTTCAGGCTGGTCGCAGGCAGTCAGGGCCAGTATGGGGAGGCTGGCAAACACGCCTCCCCGTTGCCGGATTTTTCGAGTGGTTTCCAGGCCATTCATTTGGGGCATGTGAATGTCCATGAGCACCGCGTCAAACAGCCCGTTTTCATGGCTCAGTTTTTCCAGCGCCTTTTCACCGTTTTCTGCGATAACGCATTCAATGCCTGCATGCGCAAGCAATGCTTTCACCAGTTCCTGGTTCAAGCGCTCGTCCTCAGCCAGCAACACCCGCTTGCCTTGCAGTTTGTGCATAAGGAGGGGGTTATTGCAGCAGAGCAGAGGCTTGTGTGGCTTCAGCGTTGTTGAGTGCCACCATGCCTGCGTGGGCGCTCAGCATGTCGGCGTAGCTTGGGGAGTCCAGGCTGGCTTTCATGTCGAAGTATTTGTCGTAGTGGAACACGTAGTCTTTGTCGGTCAAGGGCAGGTGGCAGCCGCGGCAGGTGCCGTAGTCGGGTTTAAGCGCCTGGCCTTTGCCATCGAAAGCGCTGTAAATCCAGTCGCCGTTTTTCATGCCTTCAGGAGCCGATACGCCCCAGCCTTCGCCTTTTGCCATGACAAACACTTTTTCCAGCTGTGTTTTGCTTAGCTTGCCATCGGTGCCTTTGTCGGCCTTGTAAATTTCCATGACAAACTGTGTGCCATTGGGGAAGTTTTCGCCTTTTTTGGTTTTAGTGCCTTCCTGGTTGATGTAGATGTCGCGGATGTGACCGCTGCTTTTTTCGATACCGGATACAAACACAGGCCAGCTTTGGTAGTTCGATGGCATGCCTACTTCGCCATCTTTGGGGGCATTTTCAGCCATTTTGCTGGAGGCGCAGGCCGCCAACAGGGCTACGGAAGCTGCCGCAATTGCAATTTTCTTCATTTTTTCTCCCAAAAATCAAGATTTCAGGTTGGGCTGTGCACCACCCAGTGGTTTGCCCCACCCGATTTATAGACAAGAAGTAACCTTATAACACAAGGCATACCCCGAATGGGGAATATTTGCAGGTTGATTGGGTGCGGGCTTGCATCTGCGTGGGCAGATGGCGCGCAGTTTAATTTATAGTGCTTGCTTTAGCTGAGACGGAGTGGGTGTTGACTGTGCCGTTTTCCCGTTTTTTACCGCCCGTTTTAACCGGGGTGCTTACCGTGACTGCCATGACGTTTTGCGTGGTGTTCTGGTTTGTCATCATGCTGCCTTTCGTGGTGCTTAAGGCGTTGTTGCCCGCTGCGTTTGCACAGGTTGCCACGCGCCGGTGCATCCAGATTGCAAACTGCTGGGTAGCCTGCAACCAACGCATTTACCGCACCATGCATGGGCAGCAAGGGGTTGTTCAGGTGAAAGGGGAGTTTAAGCCAGGCCGCAGTTACCTGGTGGTGAGCAACCACACGGCCTGGGCCGATATTGTGGTGTTGCTGGATGTGCTGCACGGTAAAAGCCCGTTTGGCCGGTTTTTTTTGAAACAGGAATTAATTTGGGTGCCTATTGTGGGGCTGGTGTGCTGGGCCATGGATTTTCCATTCATGAAACGCCATGCCAGCACTGGGAAAGCCTCGCATACCAGGCTGGCCGGGCAAGACCTGCACACAGCGCGCGAAAAATGCCTGATCTACAAAAAGCAGCCCACCACGGTCATCAGTTTTTTAGAAGGCACGCGTTTTACACCGGCCAAAAGGGTGCAGCAAAAATCGGCTTATCGGGCGCTGCTTAATCCAAAATACGGAAGCCTGGCTGCCACGCTAAACGCCATGGGCAGTCAGTTTGAAGCGTTGGTCGATGTAACCATTGTGTACCAGCCCGTGCGTGGAAATGTAACCTGGAGCTGGCTGTGTGGCAGGCAGCCGCGTATGCAGGTGCACATCCGTTTGCTGCCCATTCCACAGGCCATGGTGCTGGGCAATTACCGCAAAACCCGGCGTTTAAAGCAGAGTTTAAAAGCTGGGTGCATGGTTTTTGGGCAGAGAAAGACGAGCGAATTGCGCGCTTGCAAGCCTGCATGGGCGACCCCCATCGTTCCGCTTTGTAGAACCCCTTTAATCGCCAGGAACCACACCCCACAGAGCCATGGCAAGAAAGAACTGCAAAATCTATCCGCATCCATCACATTTTTTCGCTATATAAGAAAGCGTGCCGCAGATTGTTGTATCAATTTGCAACGGTTGGGGGCTTGTCGCATATGAGAAGCATTATCATTTGATGACTTGCTGTTTGACTTGAACGAGGGCCATTATGCGATTTTTTCTGAGAACCTTAACTGTGCTGACTTTGGCCCTGCCACTCGTGGCCCAAAGCGCCAGCCCTGTAACCCGCGAAGCGGTGCTAGAAGGTTACGCCGAACTGGTGAACGCCAATTACTCGGATGTGGTGCAGCTTACAGCCCGCATGAACCAACAAATAGACGTTTTTTTAAAGCAACCTAGCGCCGCCGGGCTGCAAAAAGCCAAAAAGGCTTGGCTGGAGGCGCGCAAATTTTACGACCAAACAGATGCCTTTCGTTTTTATGGTGGACCCATCGACGACGAGAACGGCCCAGAGGGGCAAATAAACGCCTGGCCCATGGACGAGGCTTACGTGGATTACGTAAAAAATGCGCCCGATTCCGGTTTGATTCAAAACCCTTCTTTTGAAATTACCGAAGAAGCACTGGCGGAAAAAACGAACTCGGTGGCGAAGAAAACATTGCCACTGGCTGGCATGCCATTGAGTTTTTGCTGTGGGGGCAAGACCAGTCTAAAACAGGC
>JAAURO010000251.1 GCA_012032215.1 Limnobacter sp. | reverse complement strand
ACGATGATCGTCGATTGCCACGCCCACGTGTTCGCGCACTGGATCGGTGCCTGCGGACACCCGACCCGCGAAATCCACAAGCGTTACCTGCAGCGAGTCGTCACCCGCACGGTCGCCACGACATTCCGCGTCCGTGATGGCGCGCGCGCCGACACAAAGGCCCTGTTCCGGGCCGGCGACGAAGGATGGAGCGGCCTGGCAGACGTTGATTTCCGCGTTGGCCGCTTCGGCCAGCTCGAGTTCTCGATGCTGCTCTCACCGCGGGTGCCTCGCCGCAGGCTCGTCCGCGGTTGCTCACCCTGCTTGCACCGTCAGCCCCGCTGCTGAATTTGCACGGGCAGTAAACACGCTGGGGTTTCAGCCCCATGGCACCGTGTTTGCCGACAACACCGATGGCCAAGGCCTGTGCACCGATTTGCTGCACCAATTGGCCAGTCTGGGGCTTGCCTTACGCGGTGCGCATGTGCTCATGCTGGGTGCGGGTGGTGCTGCCAGCGGGTGCTTGCAGGCTTTGGCGCAGGCAGGGTTGGCAGGCTTGACCATTTTAAACCGCAGGCCAGAAAGAGCCCGCGAGTTGGCAATGCGGGCGCAGGCGCTCGGTTTGCCCGCGCGTGGCGACAAGCTTGAATGCACGATGCAGGATGTATTGCCCAAGCCGCCTGCCGTGTTGGTGGTGGTAAATGCCACTTCCAGCAGTTTGGCCGGCAAGGCCCCCCCCCATAGACCCCGCTTGGTACTACAACGCCAATCTGGCGCTCGATATGATGTACAGCAGCAAGCCCACTGCGTTTATGCAAGCAGCGCAGGCCGCCGAGCACTCTCCCGCCAGAAAGCCACCACTTTTGGTGGCCGATGGCCTGGGCATGCTGGTAGGCCAAGCGGCCCGCGCTTTTGAACTGTGGACAGGACGCACGCCCGATGCCCAGGCCACTTTGGCGCACCTGCGTATGCTTTCGCAACCCCCCGGAGGCAGCAGTGGCAAAAAAGCGTGAAACCAGTAATCCGAAAAAGCACCGCATTGGGCGTTTTCTACTGAAAGGAATCGGGCTGCTAGTGCTTGTGTTTTTGGTACTGCAAATGTGGTTTTTGCCAATATTATAGCCTGGGTACACTTTAACCCCGGCACTACTGCTTTTATGCAGGACGGCCTGGACCGTCTTCAGGAAAAAAAGCCTTCGGCCACCCTCAAGCATCAGTGGGTAGACTACCCGGCTATTTCCAACAATCTCAAGCGTGCCGTAATTGCTTCGGAAGACAGCGGCTTTGTCAAACATGCGGGTGTGGAAGTAGAGGCCATGGAAAAAGCGTTTTCGCGCAATTTAAAGCGTGGGCGCATTACCCACGGTGGTTCCACCATTACCCAGCAACTGGCCAAAAATCTGTTTTTAAGCCCGCAGCGCAGCTATTTCAGAAAAGCCCAAGAGCTCATAATTACCGGCATGATAGAAATTACCTGGTCGAAGAAGCGTATTCTGGAGGTGTACCTGAATGTCGTGGAATGGGGCAACGGCGTATACGGTGCACAAGCTGCAGCCCGGTATTACTTCGGTGTAAATGCCAGTCAGCTTTCTGCCTGGCAGGCTGCCAAGCTGGCCGCCATGTTGCCCAACCCGCGCTTTTACGACAAAAACCGCAACTCTTCCTATTTGCTGCGCAAAACAGGAACCGTGCAGGCGCGAATGGGCCAAGTGGCGGTGCCCTGAAAACCAGAGAACCGCCACTTCTCAAGAAAAGACACACAACCGCCGCTGGCCATCGATTGCCAGCGGGTTAGCTGTTTACTTCTTATCGGGCCATGAAGTCAGCAAAAAAGGAACTGGATGCAGTACTTGTGCCAGAAAAAGTGGTGCTACTTTGTTTGATGTCTACACGGGTGGTGGGTAATCCAAGGGTCAGAGCACCCAAGCGGTCTTTAATGCCAAGGCCGGCCTGTGTTGTGGCCAGTTCGGCATCGCTCATCATTCGAATGTGCCTTGTTGGGTATTTTGTTCTGCATCAGCTGCAAAAACAGCCTGACTTGTCAGTGAAGCCAAGGCAAAGCCGGCAGACAGAATGATTTTCTTCATGAGTACTCCTTGTTGAGGGGGATGCCCCCTGTGTGGTAAAAATACACAAAAACGTGTCTTTGTAGTCCCTAAAGCTCTTAGTGTGAGTAGCTTACTTAAAGTTCATTTTTATTTTAAAAAGTAATACCTCCAAAAAAAACTACCCAGATTGCTTAACGGGTCAGTCATTTGTAACGCAGCAGCTGACCGTACGATGACCGACCAAAAGGAAATGGATCTGACTGTGGGGCTTACGGCCTGTTCAGCGGCACTTTCCAGCTATAACCAAACCCATTGACTATCAGGTGCGGGCTGCTTAAACAATGCTGCTTAAGCCAAGGGTTGGCAAACCTGGCTTTGGAATACCAGCTCAAAAGTCTGTGATTGCCCGGTGTAATCCCATCTTTTTAGCTGATATTGCCTGCCGGAAGCCGCGCTTGAGACTTCAATCACGTTTACCGAGTTTCCGTTTTCATGACGGGTACGGGCTGAAAGCGCTGTGCCGGCCTGCATCACCCAGGCTGGTTGGCCTGCTTGCAAGCCTACCGGGGTCAAATAAGGGCGGTGAATGTGCCCGCCCAACAACACATCCGCACCTGCTTTTATCCATGCATCCAAGGCCTGCGTGTGGTTGTGCAGCAGATTCTGGAATCTTCCGTATGTATGACGTGCAGGGGTTGATGCGTAACCACCACTCTTAGTTGCCTGGGTTTTGCTGCGCAAAGGCGGCTTGCCACCTCACGAATTTGCCGGGACGAAACTTCACCATCTATATGCCGATACCAGCGCGTAGTGTTCACACCAATTACCAGCAATTCTGGATCCTCAAACACCGGCTCAAGGTTTTCCCCAAAAAAACTGCTTGTACCCTTTGTACGGATTAAAGACCCGGCCCAGTACGTTAAACAGCGGAATGTCGTGGTTGCCCGGAATGCTCAGCACATGGGTTACCCCCAGCGAGTCTATGAAGCGCCGGGCATTTGCAAATTGCCTGGTGCGGGCGCGCTGCGTAATGTCGCCAGAAAGCACCACCAGCTCAGGTGCAAGGGTATGGGCCAACTCGCGCAGGGCTTGCAGAACCAATGGTTTTTCGGTGCCAAAGTGCGGGTCAGAAATTTGCAGGACTCGCTTCATGCCATAGAAGTGCTTGGGGTCTTCATGGTCTCGGTTTTGTGTGCTCGCTCTGCCGGCAATTTCATAAGCCACAGTGGTTGCTCAGACACCCGAAACTCTAAGGGTGCGCGCATTTTGAATATTTCCCCATCCATGGCCACCTTAAAAAAAGCGGTTTTACCACGCCTGGAAACGGGGGACTGTACCACCAGCCTTTGAAACGGAAAGTGGCGCACGTGTTCATCCGCGCCAAGGCGTGCAAGTGCGCCCTTGAAAGCCATGGCATATAAAGCAAGGGTGGTCACAGGCTGAACCGCAATGGCTGCCAGGCAGGTACTACCTACTTTGTCGGCAAATGGTATGCCGATTTGCTCCATTTGAAGACGGTTGTTGCCAATAAACAAAGAGGGGGTTTTAAGAGTTTCCTGTCCGCCTGCGTGTTCAATGGTGATGTGCAATTGATGCCGGTGCCTAAACAAAGAAACCAGGCCCGAAAACAAGGCTACCAAGCGGCTGCGTCCATACTGTTGCTTGTATTGCTCGCGATCTTCCAGAATAAGCGG
>JAAURO010000250.1 GCA_012032215.1 Limnobacter sp. | reverse complement strand
CGCTGCGGATACAACCCACCGCCCCGGCAGGCAGCGATACTGCGCGCCCACCCGCCAACTGCTCCATAAGCATGCGCCAACCCTGCCCCGCGTATTCGGTGCCGCCAATGATTTCATCGGCATCTATTCGCACGTTTTCGCCCACAATCGGGCCATTGTAAAAAGCATCGCCAATAGGCTGGTGGTAATTCCCCATGGAAAGACCCGGTGTGCCGCGGTGTACCAAGGCCACGGTAATACCAGGCTCGGGCCCTTTGCCCAACAAGTTTTCTGGATCGTGCAACTTGAAGGCCACAGAAATAAGGTTGGCCACTGGTGCCAGGGTGATGTAGCGCTTGCGAAAATTCAGGGTAATGGTGAGCTTGTCGCCCTCTCCCTTTGAAAGCACGCCGCTGGCCAGGATACTGGCAGCATCCGAACCAGCAGTAGGCTCGGTCAGCCCGAAACAGGGCACATAGCGGCCCGAGGCCAGCCGCGGTAAATAATGATCTTTTTGCGCCTGCGTGCCGTAGTGCAGCAACAGCTCGGCGGCACCCAAAGAATTGGGAATTACCACAAAGGTTGACAACAACGGGCTGTGGCCATTGAGCATAGCCATTACGGTTGAAATGGCATTGATCGAGAATTCGCGGCCACCGAACTGCTGTGGAATCAGAAAGCTGAAAAATCCCTCCTGCATCAGGTACTTAACCGCCTTTTCGGGAACGATACGGGTTTTTGCCAGCTCGTAGGGGTCTACCATGGCGCACAAATTGCGCACCCGGGTGTCTATGAACTCGCGTTCGCGCTGGTTCAGCTTGGCGTAGGGCGAGGCAAACATGGCACTGAAGTCGGGCTTGCCGGAAAATATCTGACCATCTATCCACACAGTGCCCGCTTGCAGGGCCTGCCGCTCTGTGTCCGAAATACTGGGCATGGCGCGGGCCTTGATCAACCGATTCATGATTGCCTGGTAAACCATACGTCTGCTCCTTCTGTGATACGAATGCCGGGGAACTTTGCCCCTGCCCTGTAAGAATGAACCTGTGCACAGGCACAAACAAGCAGGAATAGCCCTTTAGGGTACCTGTTATTGAGGTTTGGGGTAAATTTACCACGCTGGTAAGCCCGAAGGCCAATAAACCCAATTCCAGATTGAACTTATTGGGCTAACCTTACCACTCAAAGAGATAAACAAATGAAGTTACGTTAAGGAATTCCTTTGTCATGACAGCAACCCCAGCGTCAACTATACAGCCTGGTATGCCGCTTGGTGCCAGCCACCAAGAACGCGCTCTAGAGACTCTGGGTGCAGGCCACGCATCCAGCACGCAGGGGTTTTCCAAACAACAGACAAAAAAACAGGTAAAAAATGAGCTCAGAAGTGCCGTGGCAAGACTGCACGCTTTTTTAAAAACGCAGTCGCCTGAATCTGTAAACCCGGCATCGGTCACAAAGGCAACCAAGGCGCTGGGAAACTACCAGAAAATTCGTATCCACAGCAAAGTGCAAAGCTACGACAGGCAGGGCGTGCAGCATTCCGCAGAACTTCTTTCCCGGTTTTGCGTACTTCTTGAACAGCCCGAAATTTCCGACCACGCCAAACAAGAAGCCGTATTCAACCTGTGCAATGGCTTGAATGTGTGTGCCAATGGCGAAGCCTCCAACATTCAGGACAGCCTGATGGAGCTTCAATTCAAAACAGGCGGGCTGGAAAACAAGGTGCGTTTGGCACTTAATCTGCAAATTGATGCAGCCTTGCAGGCAGTCGGTAAAAAATATTCCAGCACGACACCAAAATTAACGCCACAGAAATACACCATGTCAATACACTGCGCAACGCCGTAGGCCAGCACTGGGGGTTGGCAACACGCCAGGACTCTTACACCTCCGACCACGTGGTAAAGCCCTATGCAGACATGACCCAAACCCTGCTGAAAACCTGCATTACCTCTGAATCAGTCAGCCAGCACCTGGCGCTGCAAACCCACCAGCAGCTCTCGCAATCGGCCTTGTTTCAAGAAAAGCCTTTGGGCAAAGAAAAAGAACCGGCAAATGGTTTTGTAGCATATCAAACAGAAGATTACCAAAGTTTCAATGCTCAACTTAAAAAAGAATGGGGGGAATCGCTGAAAGCCGAACATGTGCTTGAGTTAAGCGAAGATGGCCTGGAAGTCCGGCTAAAAGCCATGCCAGAAATAGCAGCAGTCATTAAGCAGGCCATAGAAAAAGCGGGTATCAAACCCCTCGACACCGAAGCACCTGAAACCACACCCACGGTTCAGGAATTTCTGGCTGTCCACGAACAGAAAAGTTTTCAGGCGGCCTCCAAAGAAATACTCCGGTTCAACGGCAACAACCTGCGCGAAGACAGTGGCATACACCCGAGCCTTGCAACAGTGGGCCCGAACGATTCCAAAAAATCCGAGGAAGAGAAAGAACGCAAAAAACGTTTGTGGAATTCAGGCCCCCCTGCCGTTGCGCAGCAAGCCGCCACTACGAATCTCGCATTGCAGCAAGCGCTTGAGAATAAAAATCACGGCGGATAAGCACCCCCACAATCAGCAGGCTTACTGTCATTAGCAAAACGGGGTGCACCATCCAGGCAGTCGAGGCGATGGCAAAATAATACGCGCGCAAGCCGCGGTTAAACTCATCGCCGGCCAGGGTGTTAATCCGGGCCATGCGGCGGATGTATTTTTCCACCTGTTCGGTAGGCTCGGTGCATTCGGGGGCGGCGCCCACCAAAATACTCAGCAAATTAAACTGCCGCAGGCTCCAGGTGAATTAAAATAAGCCACCACAAACACGGTAAGCACCAGCAGCACCTTGGCTTCCATAACCCCTTTGCTCACATCGTTCGAAAACGGCAGGTCGGAAGCGATGTTAATTACCTGATCCATGGTGCCCAACACGGCGAACAAACCGGCCATGATGTAAATCGTGGTGTTGGCGTAAAAAGAAACGCTACTTCTTAAATTGGTAATCAGGGCAGTGTCTGAAACACGATTGCTGCGGTACAAAAGCTGGCGGGCCCACATTTCCCGATAACGGTGGGTTTCGTGCACCAAGCCGTGGCTGCCAGCGCCTTTCGAACCATCCACAACCCAGCCGTAGCCATTCCAGCACAGAAAAAACACTGCCAAAGCCAGCCAGTCCAGGTACTGAACCTGGGTGAGCAACTTAAACATGGGGAGCTCCTGCCTTGCGCTTAAAACAGGATTTTGACACGGATAGGGCAAGCGCTAGCCCAATGAGTCGAGATAGGCCTGCATCTGTTGAGGATTGGGTGCGAGGGTGCCCATTTGCGACCAAGAGACCAAAAGCGCTGCGGGGCAAGGCTGGGCAAAGCGTGCCCAAAAAGCCAAGGACTCCAGCACACTCTGTCGGTTACTGGCATTTGACGTGTTATCAGACATGCAGATTCCGGCTTTTGCAAAAATTCAAGTCGAGTTCAGTTGAGCATAGCCGCTTGTCCGCACAACGAATTTGCCTGTTAAGGCCAGAAAAACCCTTCTTTTGTAACAAAGCACCCGGATTTACCGGCAGGCAGGCTTTTTAGCGCTTCGCTTGTCGGCAAAAAACGCCACAGCCCTGGACACCTCGCGCGTGCGGGCAAAAGGCGGCAGGCTGCGCCATAGCTGTTTGCCGTAGCCGGAATCGACCAGGCGGGAATCGCCAATAACCAGCACACCCCAGTCGGATTCGTCGCGAATAAGCCGCCCGGCGCCCTGTTTCAGGGC
>JAAURO010000007.1 GCA_012032215.1 Limnobacter sp. | reverse complement strand
CCTGAACAGTCGTTTGATTCACAGGCAGACAAGCAGTTGGAAACCGCATTAATCGCCAGTGGCATCGGCTTTATTCAGGGTGAAACAGTAGAAAAATACGTGCCCCAGGAAATCAACTTTGACTTGACCGGCGGCATTCATTTCGAAAAAGGGTGTTACCCCGGCCAGGAAGTGGTGGCCCGCAGCCATTATCTGGGCAAAAACAAGCGCCGCGCCTTTATAGCACACTCGGTTGGCAGCAACCCGGTGGCCGGGCAAGACGTGTGGCTGGTCGGAAAAAACAACGAACCCGTAGGCAGCGTGGTTAACGCCAGTGGCAGCCTTGCACTTATAGACTGCCCTGTCGATTTAGCCACCGCACCCGAAAGCCAATTCACACTGAGCTCCCAAGCCGAAGCAAGCCAAAACCCGGAAAGCCAGGCTGCGCAAGCCTTTGGCCTGGAATTGCCGCCCTACGATGTATTTACCAAAGGCAGGCAACTTTGAACACCTCGGCGGCCGGCAACACCCCTATGCCTGCTGCCGTGTTTGTGTATTACAAAATAGACAACTCACTGCTTGGCAAAGCACAACGGATCAGCGGGCAATTGATACAGCACATGCAAACCACATTGCCCGTGCGCGGCCAGCTTATGCAAAACAGACCATCAGCCCGGACACACTACGCTGATGGAAGTGTATGAAATAGCGCCTTGTGCAGGCACCGGCACCACCCTGCAACTGACCGATTGCGCAGCCGCCATAGAACAACACGCAAACGCCCTGTTTGCGCAATTACAACCAGTGGTAAAGCGCCATGTGGAGTTGTTCGAGCGTGTGGTATTTGAAGATGATTCGTGTTATTGACAGCAATTAGAAGTAGAATACTTTTTTTAGACACATCACCAGAAACATGCGAACCCCCTGAAAACAACTTTTCATACCGTCAAGATACTTTTCATTTGATTAAACCCTAAAATCTTGAACGACACGGGCTAGGCTTGTCGAATGTATTAAAATGGGAAAACACCATGGAAACCTCTTCTTGCACCACCCCTGCGTATAGCACAGAAAAATCGGGCTTCCCACATAGCAGCACCCCAGAAAGCCAGCAGGCCGCCCCTTCTATACGGGCAGTGAAGGCACTTATCAACGAATTATTACAAAGTAACTTGGGAAATATTGGTTTTCCTGTCAGCGTATGCCCCTCACAAAGCCAACTACCTTGTGCTCTGACACCGTTGGAAAGAGCAACGCAACAGCATGCCACACAATCTGTTAAAACCATATTACCTGATTCTTCTGTGACTGACGTGCCCGCCGAAAGAGTTCCGGGTACGGTATTGTGGGTAGATTACGAAGCAGCAAGAAAGTTTGGATTCTCAGTGTCGCCAGAAAACCGGATGACTGAAGAACTTCATGCACAGCTAATTGAAAAATTTTCGCTCAAAACGATTTTTCCGCTAGAACCCCCGCTCGAACCCCCTTTACCAACACCCCCACTTCAAAATACGTTTCAACTTACGCCACCTTCTATACAGATCACAAATCAAAAGGAGATGGGCGCGCAATTTATGTGGATCAGGTTTGCATTAAAGGGGCAGGGGTTACCAAATTGGCACTCAACCGTGCCAAGCCACCCTACGAAAACCCCGGCACCTGCCCATTGTGTGAAGCCATTGTAGAAGCATGCATGGGGCATTTGTCGCACCATCTGCTATCGCAGGGTGGAACACGAGTATTGGCAATCATAGATGTTGGCGACAAAGTTAAAGACGAGAAACAGAAGCAGCCACAAGCACTGGTAGTGCGCTATGGCAACCATATCCGGCCAGCGCATGCCACCATTGTTACCACACCAGTAAAGGATCCCAAAATATGGGAACCCGAATTTGACAGAGATCGTCTATCTGCTATTTCCTGCTTACCTCAGGAAGAACAAGCCAACGCCATGGCTCAAGGGCACGCCCGCACTGCAGCTCAGCAATTGCGCTGGCGCATACTTCATGGTGTTTTGGCTGATTCTAACAATGGCCTGTACGGGCAAATGCTGGATCATGATTACACCAGCACCCAGAGCCGCACTGCTCCAGTGCATGGTATGAACGATGAGAAAATTCAAAAAATGGGCTCTTTTGTTGATTACATGTTTCGCATAGAAGCCAAAAACCGCCACGCGTTGCTAGCACGGATGAAATACGAAGGCATTGAACAACTGTATAAAAAGTATTATTCCCACTACAAAACAGTGGAGATGCTGCGCGCCTGCGGAATTGCTGAAAATTGGCCATTGCCGTAGAACACCAACAACCAGAGCTTGCCAAACAATTCAGGAAGCTGTTGATGCATGTGAGCAAGTTTTACAACAATGGCTCTTTAGATGTAAAGCAAACCGATACCAGCAAAACTTCAGTTGTAGATATTTTTAATTTGCTTGCAATGGCTCCGAAAGCCTTGGAAGACGGGTATATTTCACCCGATACAGTAAAAACTTTACTCCACCCAGAATACGATGACCAATCTGCTGTACGAAGCTGGCGCGAGAAGGAACCAGAATCCTCCACCTCTGGTACTGACAATTCAAGCACACACAAATTCAAGAATTACTACTGCAAAACCTCCGAAGACGCCAAAAAAGTGGTGGAACAATTTGCACAGGATTTCTCAGACCTGTACCCTCGTGTGATTGAGACAATTCAAACCATTGGTGTACAAGAGGGCTTTTTTGCAACCAAAGAGCAGTGCATGCAATCCATGTTAAAAAGAGCTGAGTTTGAAAACAAACCCATCGATAGATTAATTCGCTTCAACTTGCGCAATTATTTGGATGAAATTATTCCAAAATATGAAAAATCCGACTGCGCTGATTTGATAAAAACCACCATAGATGAACTGATTGCTGAGTCAATCCGAAATGTGGATGCAATCCTAAAACAAGGATCTATCCATGTTTTTCAAGACCACCTTGAAATACAAAAAGCAGTGATCAATGGCACAAATTATGCAATTCATGTTCATGAAAATGGCGACCGGCATTTAGTGGTCAGCTTTCAAACCAATACACTGAGCAAGCAAAATCCTCTTGAGCACTCTAGGGAGCCTCTGATTAACTCCGTGGATGCAGATTTGAGGGAAGTCGGGATGCCAGCGCCTTGCAAAAAGCGCAGTGATATCAAGCGATCTCGCGAGCATTTTGCAAGGCGCTCGCGCCCGAATCCACCAAATATGCGCCACAGCGGGTTGATCAGAGGTTCCCTAGTGGAGATGCTGATTTTTCCAATGCGGTGTTGCAACTAAGCATAGACTCTTCTGAAAAACCTCTCGTGGTGCAAGGCAAGCTAGATAATGCAGGCGAAACACTGACTTTTTCTGTAGAAGTGCAGCCATACTGCATTGGGCAAGTTAAAGGACAATTGTTGATTGGCTCAACAAACACACCACATAAAACTTTGTCTGGTTATGTGTTTGCAGTGCCAGATGCGCAAGAACTCGATGCACTTGTTTCAGACACACGGAGTACTTAGGGAGCCTCTGTTTTACCGGCTTTGTGCTGCCAGGGCTGTTGAGAACCACAGCGGTGATCATAAAAACCAGGGAAAATACACACTTTGCTTGAAGAAAACACCCTTTTGGTGCGGGAATACACCGCGTTGGGCAAGCCTTTTTTGGTGCCAACGCCCCCCACGCCCTTGGCACAAACACCCCGGTTGCTGTGCTTTAACACCGTGTTGGCGCAGCAAATTGGCCTGAACCCCGATTGGTGGCAAAGCCTGGCCGGGCTTACTGTGTTGGCAGGCAGCCAAAGCCTGCCCCAATACCCTGCCCAAGCCAGCGTGTATTGCGGTCACCAGTTTGGTGTGTTTGTGCCGCAACTCGGAGACGGACGCGCCCTCTTGATTGCAGAATTACGCAGCGGCACACGCTACCGGCAATTGCAGCTTAAGGGCGCAGGTCAAACGCCCTTTTCCCGCATGGGAGATGGCCGGGCAGTGTTGCGTTCCTCTATTCGCGAGTACGTAGCATCGGAAGCCATGCACGCGCTGGGCATACCCACCACGCGGGCTTTAAGTCTGACGGGCAGCGCAGACCCCGTTCAACGCGAAACCACCGAAACCGCAGCCATTGTGTGCCGGGTTAGCCAGAGCTTTTTGCGCTTTGGGCATTTTGAGTTTTTGCCAGCCAAAACCGGCTTGTCGAACTGCACACTTTGCTGGAATGGCATATGAAGCACCTGGCATTGGGGCTTGGTATTCAAAACCCACCAAAGCTCGACAGCCCATTCAAACCCAGGTTCTGGAATGGCTCACCAGCGTGGTAAAAAGCACCGCACGACTGGTAGCGCAGTGGCAAGCAATTGGGTTTTGCCACGGGGTCATGAACACCGACAACCTGTCGGTGCTGGGCGAAACCATCGATTACGGCCCTTACGGGTTCATGGATGTTTTTAATCCAGACCACGTATGCAACCATTCCGACCACCAAGGTCGGTACAGCTACAGCAACCAACCGCGCGTGGCCCACTGGAACCTGTACGCACTGGCGCAGGCAATACGTCCGCTCATTCCTGAAGAAAAAGAAGCCATAGAGCACATTTTAAGCGAATTTGGCCCGATTTTCGAACAAACGCACACAGCCTTGTTTGCCCAAAAACTGGGCATGCCAACCCGCTTACTGCCTCAACGCGCACCCTGGTTGCCAATACCCTACACTTCATGCAAAGCTGCCAGCTGGATTTCACCCGGTTTTTCCGGTCGCTCGCAAGCCTGGCCCCGCTGGAGAATGTTCACACCAATTGGCAACTTTGGCAAAACAGCGCTTTTTTTCCGGTTCAATCACATGAAGAAAACAAGCTAACTGATTGTAAAAACTGGCTCATTGAATATGTAAAAGTTGTAGGTGCACACTTTGCCCCATCCACCAATGCGCAAACGCAAACCACTGCCTGGCAAGCAGCCCTGAAGGCACACAACCCTTGCGTAGTACCCAGAAACCACTTGTTGCAAACAGCCATAGAAGGTGCAACCCACGGCAATTGCACCGAATTGAACCGATTGCTTCAGGCAGTGTCTGACCCATACACTGAGCAAGCAGAATGTGCCAACCTCTACAACGCCGCACCCCCATGGGCCCGGCACCTGGAAGTCAGTTGCTCCTCGTAAAACCCTCGCGGCTTTAAGTAATGCGCTCATAAGCAGTAAGCCAACAGGCAACCCAAAGGTAAAACAGGTAAAGCACCTGACCCATTCAACAAGGAAAACCCTCATGAACAAACCAGCAAGCAAGGGCGGGCAAAAAACCGCGGCCGACTGGAAAAAACAGCTAAGCCCTGAAGAATACGGAATTGCCCGCCAGGGAGGCACCGAACCTGCCTTTAGCGGGCGCTACTGGAACCACCACGAACAAGGCATTTATGCGTGCGTCTGCTGCGGCACCGCCTTATTTTCGTCCGAGAGCAAGTATGATTCAGGAAGCGGCTGGCCCAGTTATTTTCAGCCTGTGGATTCAACACACATTGCCATGCACACCGACCACAGTCACGGCATAACCCGTACAGAAGTTACCTGCACGCACTGCGCTGCCCATTTGGGCCACGTGTTTGAAGATGGGCCAGCCCCCACCGGGCTGCGTTATTGCATCAACTCGGCCAGTCTTGCATTTAAAAACAACTGATATTCCGTTCAACCACTCGTTCTTTCTGACACCAAACGGCCCAGCCATGAAGCTTTTGCTCGATTTTTTACCCATCGTTCTTTTTTTCCTTACCTTCAAATGGTCGGGCATGCACCTTGAAGACACGCGCGCAGCGCTCGATCCTTTTCTAAGTCTGTTTACCTCAGCTGAACTGCGCACCGAACAAATCCCCATTCTGGCCGCCACGGTAGTCGCCATACTGGCCACGGCTACCCAGGTCATACTGCAAAAGCTGATGGGTCGGCCGGTTGAAAAAATGCAATGGATAGGCCTTTTGATTTTGGTGGTATTTGGCGGTGCCACCCTGGTTTTACAAGACTCCACCTTCATTAAATGGAAACCCACCGTGTTGTACTGGGCCATGGGGCTTGGTTTTTTGGGCGCACACCTGTTTGGCAAAAACCCGCTCCAGCTGATGATGAAAGACCAGGTAGAACTGCCCCGCCCTGTATGGAATAACCTGCTTTGTGCCTGGTGCGTGTTTTTTGTCATTATGGGTGTTTTAAACTTGGTGGTGGCTTACCGTTTTTCCACCGATATCTGGGTAGACTTCAAGCTGTTTGGTTCGCTAGGTGCCACCCTGATTTTTGTGGTGGCCCAGGGCTTTTACATGGCCAAACACCTGAAAGAAACCCCACCCAGCAAGCAAACGCTTTAAACACCCATGCCCATTAGCACCGAACAACTTAAACAGCGCTTGGAGTCAGCCCTTAAGGCCACGGTATGCGTTGAAGATGAATCTCACCTGCATGCAGCCACGAAGGTGCCAAATCAGGCGGCAAGCATTTCAGGGTGCGCATTGGCAGCCCACAGTTTGAAGGATTGGCCATGCTGGCCTGCCACAGGCTGGTGTATGATGCCGTGTCCCACTGGATGAAACACGAAATTCACGCCTTGGCCATACACATACAGCGTACCGAACAGAGCACCGAACAGAGCACCGAACAGAGCACTGAGCACCACACCACCCACCCCAAAACCATTAATAAAAAACAAATTATTTCATGAGGTTGCAGAATATGTTTAAAGTAAAGTCTGTTTTTTTGCCTGTCTTGCCACATGGGCCCTGAATGCGCCAGCCGTTGCGCAAAATGCGGCGGTGGTCAATGGCAAGCCTGTTCCCAGTGGTTTACTTGATTACATTGTGGCCGAGCAAATCAAACGCGGTGCGCCTCAAACCCCTGAAATTCGCGACACCATTCGCCGCGAACTCGTCAACCAGGAAATCCTGAAACAAGAGGCCATTAAAAAAGGGTTGGCCAGCACGGAAACCGTGCAATACCAAATGCAAATGATGAACCAGGCTATTTTGTCCAATGCCTTGCGGGAAGACTTCCTGGCCAAAAACGAAGTCAGCGAGTCTGATCTCCAGGAAGCTTACAACAACATAGCCAAAATGATGGGCGGCCAGGAATACCACGCCAGCCACATTCTGGTGGAAAAAGAAGAGCAGGCAAAAGCGCTGATTGACAAGCTGAACAAAGGCGCAAGCTTTGCAGAACTGGCCAAAGCGAATTCCAAAGACCCCGGCTCAGCCAGAAACGGTGGCGATCTGGACTGGGCAAACCCCAACAGCTTTGTGCCCGAATTCTCGCAAGCCATGGTGCAACTGGAAAAAGGCAAATACACCAAGCAGCCCGTTAAAAGCCAGTTTGGTTACCACATTATTTTAGTGAACGATGTGCGCACCAGCACGCCTCCCGCCTTGGATACTGTCAAAGATCAGCTAAAAGAAGGCCTGTTGGCCCAGAAATGGGAAAAATACCAGGCAGATCTTTTAAGCAACGCCAAAGTGCAATAACAGCAACACCTCGGCCCAAAAAGAGGGCAGTTTGGGTGCATAAAAACAGGGCGGCACTGTGTTGTCCTGTTTTTGTGCTGTTGTTGTGCTGTGTTACCACCTGTTTTTGGTTGAATTGGCAGATGTTTTTTTAAATACCTCCTTCTAAAAAGTTAATAATTCAGTCAAAAACCACCCCCCCATTGAAAAAACACAATAAAAAACAAAGAACTTTTTTGTGTAACAGGCCACCTAATTCTTTGATTGATGCATTAATTAAGGAAGAACACATGAGCGGCCCCCTCTCACCTGGTTCATCAGGGCTTAGGCCATTAGCGCCCGATTTCAGCAACACACACAGCACAGCTGACGGCCCCAGTGCTCATCACACCGACAGCGGAAACACCCTTGTTTGCAAAGAAGTACCATTGTGTACGCCAAACGACCGCTTCTCACCGGCATCGCCTGCCAAGCGAAGCCTCAGTGGCCATAAATCAATCAATACTGGTAATTATCACCAAAGTTTCGAAACAATCGGAAAGCTCCTTGAAGACTGTGCGGATAAGCAGCAGCCTCTTGTCACGTTTACCACTAGAAGCCAAGGATTTGCCTTTGTGGAAGCCGCCGCAAGAAATCGGGGCGACATGTATAGCAAGTTCAGCGGTATCGATAATAGCAGCAAGAATCGCAGCCCACTTCAACAATTGCTGGCAAAAGAAATACTAGTATCTGATGAAAAAGTCCAGAGGGTCGAAATTTGTGCATATACCGAAAAGAATAAAAGATTTGAAATTAATAACTTAACGGTTCACCCCAAAAGCGAACACAACCCTATACGGTACGTTACAGCCGAAATTAGGGTATTTAACAAAGAAGGAACTTACAACAAAGTGGTTCCCGTTCTTGAAATGGCTCCGCCTTTTGATGGCAAAGAACTACTTACAGAAGACCTGGTACGCTGCAAGCAGATCATGAACAGTTTTAAACAGCGTTACGCCCAGCCAGACAGCTCCGACAGTGGTGCGACAGCAAGAAGCACGGCCATAAAACCCAACACAGGGCACTTTACTTCGGCAATGGGTGTAAGCAGAGCCCCAGCACTGCTGTTTATGGACATGGTTGGTCAGGTGCTTACCGAACATGCAAAATCTGAACACCCCAAACATCCATTTTTCCCCAAAAATGAGAATGCGCTGGAATTGCTTATAAAAGAATGGTTGGACAATACGTGCCGGCAGCAAGAACAGGCCGGACGTGTATTTTTACCCTATCCGCAAATGCGAACAAACCTGATCGCCGCGTGTGTTAATGCTTTTAAAGATTTGCTACCCAAGCAAGAAGAACCATTCATGATGCATAACCCCCTATACACGATTTCTGAACGTGGTGCGGCTGCACACAAGGGGGCTGGAAATGAGGCTTCTTCAGTTGAGAGTTATAAAAGCTGTGCTTTTACACAAAGCTCTTCAGTAAGCCCTTCAGTAAGCCCTTCAGTAAGCCCTTCAGTAAGCCCTCCAGGAAGTCCATCAAGAGGAAGCTCCCGCCGCTCCTCGCGTACTGGCCTTGCTGCCAACCAAAGCCCCACCACTTCAGAAGACATCTCTTCAAAACGAGCTGCAGCCGTGCTAGAAGCACTTAGAAAACTTCGCGGCAATCCTCCTACGCCTCCTTCAAATTCTCGCGGGGCAGATGCTACCCAGGAACGGCTGCCTGCAATACAAGTAGGGGAAAACTCCCAGAGTAGCAGCAAAGCCCCCCTATCAAGAGTCTCACAAAGGGATCCCTCGTCCCCGACAGGTACAGCCGTTTCTTCTTCACGCCCCCCCCTGTCTCAAGCCTCGTCTCATAACCCGAGTATTAACTCTCCACCCTCATCAGAAAAACGCCCCGGTCGGGTTAGAGCTTTTTTACCTGGCTCAAGAATCGCATCAGCGATACAGCAAGCCGTGAAAATGCCTCCACCAGCCAATCAACTGAAGGTCTGTATTCTGAAACTGCTAGCCCACCGCCGTCCCCCGGCAAATTTAACCAAGGAGTAGCTCGCGGCAACTGGAGTTGAGAGAAATAAAAGTCAAACGATTCACGATTAAATTTGCTTCAGTAATTCCGGAGTAATTCAAGCGTGGCAAGTGCGGCCTGGTAATCGGGCAGTGCCTGTAGCTGTTGCCAGTTTTGCAGGCACGGCACGGGTTGGGCCAACAGCCGTTGCAGCCTGCGGTGGCGCTGGGCATTGGGCTGTGCTTGCGCAAGCTGGCTGGTTAGCAGGGTGTCCATGTCGGCAAAAGTGTTGCACACCAACACTGCATCGCAACCTGCCTGCAAGGCGGCCGCAGCGCGCTCGGCAATGCCGCCCATGCTGTGTGCGCCTACCATATCCAGATCATCACTGATAATAGCGCCATCGTAATTCAGGCGGCCGCGCAGTTCTTCTTCCAGCCAGAATGGCGAGAAGCAGGCTGGCAAGGTATCTACCTGGTCGTACACCACATGAGCCGGCATAATGGCGGCCATATTCAACGAATTGTTGTGGGCATAAGGCTGCAGGTCGTGCTGGCGCAGGTCGCTTAAGGGGCGGGTGTCGCGCGGCAATGCCAAATGGCTGTCCAGCTTTACCCAGCCATGGCCTGGAAAGTGTTTGCCACAGGCCTGCATGCCTGCCAGCAACAGGCCATTCATTAAGGCTGCGGCCAGCAGCCCTACCCGTTCGGCGTTGGCAGAAAAAGCGCGGTCGCCAATAATTTCGCTGTTGCCCCAATCGAGATCCAGCACGGGGGTAAAACTCATGTCCAAGCCGCAGGCGCGCAGCTCGGAAGCCAGCACAAAACCGGCTGCGCGGGCTGCTTTTAAAGCTTGAGGCAAGTTTTTTCCGGCCAAATTGCCCAAGCTGCGCATGGCCGGTATGGCGGTAAAACCGGTACGAAAACGCTGTACGCGTCCGCCTTCGTGGTCTACAAACACGGGCTTGGGTTCGGGGGCACGCGGCACGTATATGCTGCACCAAATCAGCTACTTGCGCGGGGCTTTCAAAGTTTCGGCCGAATAAAATAACGCCACCCACTTCTGGGCTTGCAAGGCGGCGTTTGTCGTCGGCGTTCAGGGTGAATCCGGTAATGCCAAACAGGTAAGGTCCAAGCATGGTGTTGCTCTGTCAGAAAAGGTTAAAACAGCATAAGCCGCGACAAAACCACCATGGCCATGACCACGGTTTTTCATCGCTTAAAGACACATGCGCTTCGGCCTGCATGGCTTGCAGTCTGTTTTGCAGGTTGGCAGAGAACTCTAGCCTGGGTGCGCCCGAAGCGTGGTTCAGCACCGATAAATCCTGAAAAGAAAACTGCTTGCCAAGGCCGGTTCCAAGGGCTTTGGCAAAAGCTTCTTTGGCAGCATAACGGGTGGCCAGGTAGGCCACGCCTCGCGGGGCAAACGCCGCGTGACGGGCTTCAAATTCTTCTTGTTCTTTAGCAGTAAGTACGCGCTGCACAAAGCGCCTGCCTGCGCCCAGTTCTGCTTTACCCAGCACGCGCTGTATGCGTGCCAGTTCTACAATGTCGCAGCCAAGGCCCAGCACGCTCATGATTTACCACCCCGTGGCCGAATGCTGTGCAGCCGTGCCTGCACCATGAGTTGCTTCATGTGGGTAATGGCTTTTTCCCAACCCATAAACACGGCGTTGGCAACCAGGCTGTGGCCAATATTCAGTTCAGAAATGCACTCGATGGCGGCAATCGGCTGCACGTTGTCAAAAGTGAGCCCGTGCCCTGCGTTTACCCGCAACCCCAACGATACACCCAGCTCTGCGGCCTGACGAATGCGCTGTAGTTCGTGCAAATGAGTGGCATTGTTTTGCTGTGCCTGTACTTGTGTTTGTGTGCAGGCGTTGGCATAGCTGCCGGTGTGCAGCTCGATGGCCTGTGCGCCCACTTGTGCAGCGGCGCGCACCTGGGCTTCGGCGGGGTCGATGAACAGTGAAACCCGCATGTTCTGGGCTTGAATACGTTCTACTGCTGCACCAATGGTTTGCAAGCCACCCAATACATCGAGGCCGCCTTCGGTGGTGACTTCTTCGCGGCGTTCTGGCACAAAACACACATCGTGCGGGGCAATTTCTTCGACGAGACGCAGCATGTTTTCTACTACGGCACACTCAAAATTCAGGCGTGTGGCAATGGCTGGGCGTATGCGGCGCACGTCTTCGTCCTGCATGTGGCGGCGGTCTTCGCGCACATGCACGGTAATGGCATCTGCGCCGTATTCTTCAGCCAGCAGTGCGGCTTTCAGGGGGTCTGGCTCGTGGCCTCTCCTGGCCTGCCGTATGGTGGCCACGTGGTCAATATTTACGCCCAATTCAATCATTTTTATGCAACTGTTCCATCCATGCACGCGAGAGCAAACCCTGTGGGGCCACATGCAAGTGTAATAGCTGGCGGGTCAAACCTTTTAACTCAAGGGCCATGTCGAGGCTCATTTTTGCGTCAGCCAAAGCCAGAATGGTGGTGCCCTTAATGCCAGAAACCGTGTTGCCCGCACTTGCCTTCCAGCCCTGCTCGGTTTGCCACGTATAGAAGCGCTGCGCATCTATGGCCTGTGCCTGGGCATCTTGCGTGTAATCCAGCCCGTAGCCCAAGCCGGCCAGCAAACCCAGTTCGAAGCGGCGAACCGGCACGTGCAAATCGATTTGGACGCTTAAATCCTGAAGGGTAGTGGCGTATAAATCGAAGAGTTCGGTATGGGGATCTTCGCGGTTCAAGCCGCGTATCAGCAATTCGTTGAGGTAATACGCGGCAAACAGGGCGCGGCCTTCTGGCGCCAGATGGCTACCGGCCCATTCGGCCTGCATAAGCGTGCGCACTTCGGATTTACCGGTATAACGCACGCCCAAAGGCTGAAACGACACCAGTACACCTTTCAGTTGCGAGGTTCTGCGCTTGGCACCTTTGGCTATCACGGGCAACCGCCCTGCCTGACGGGTAAAGAGTTCTACCACCAGACTGGTTTCCTTGTAGGGCACGCTGTGCAGCACGTAGGCCAGGTCTTGGTCAGCCAAGGCTGCCGCCCTTGGGCGCGGGTTTAGTCATAGCCCAGGTTTCTGAGTACACCGGCGTTGTCTGCCCAGCCACCGCGCACTTTGACCCAGGTTTCCAGGTGGACGGGGCCATCAAAGAGGCGCTGCATGTCCATACGGGCTTCGGTGGCAATGCGTTTGAGCTTTTCTCCACCCTTGCCAATAATCATGGCTTTGTGGGTGTCGCGGTCTACAAAAATCGTGGCGTAAATAACCCGCCGCCCCTCTTCCACGGTAAATTTGTCGATAACAACGGTGGAAGAATAAGGCAACTCATCGCCCACCAGCCTGAACAGTTTTTCGCGAATGCGCTCAGCTGCCAAAACTTTTCGGGCCTGTCGGTCAGCATGTCTTCGTCGTAAAAATGGGCTTGCTCGGGCAGTCGCTCGGCCAGCGCTTCTTTAAGCGCATCCAGGTTTTTGCCTGCCTGTGCACTTAGCGGAACAATGGCGGCAAAAGGGTGAATGTGCGAAAGTTTTTCCAAAAACGGCAACACGGCATTGGGGTTTTTCAGCAAATCCAGTTTGTTAATAACCGCAATGATCGGTATATCGGGTGGGCACAGTTGCAGAACCTTGGTGTCTGCGGGGCCTAGCTTACCTTCTTCTACCACCCACACAATTGCGTGCACATCGGCCAGGGCGGTGGTTACCGCACGGTTCATGGTTTTGTTCAGGGCATTGGTGTGCCGGGTTTGAAACCCCGGAGTATCTACAAACACAAACTGGGTGTGTTCGCCTTTTACGGTTTCTGTAACCACACCCAACACGCGGTGGCGGGTAGTCTGGGGTTTGGAAGAGGTAATGGAAAGGTGCTCGCCAATCAGGGCATTCATCAGGGTGGATTTGCCCACGTTGGGACGCCCCACCACTGCTATTGCGCCACAGCGGGTATTGGGGGTGGCTTGTGCAGGGTTCATGAGCGCCTCGTTCGCGTGTGATTGGGATCAGAAAAATCGGCTTCCAGCAATTGAGCAAGCGCCCTTTCAGCGGCCTGTTGTTCAGCCAGTCTGCGTGAATGCCCTGCCCCTTCAGCCACAACACGCGTGCCTTCAAGCACACAGCCTACTTTAAACTCGGGGTTGGCAGCGGTTCCGCCCTCTACCAGTATGGTGTAACGGGGAAGCTGGCTTTTTTTGGCTTGCAGCCTATTCTGCAGGCGGGTTTCGGATCTTTGCCCAAAGATTGAATGGGCACCGATTCCAGAATGGGCTTCAGGTGTTTCAAAATGCACTGGCACGCTGCATCAAAGCCAGCATCCAGCAACACTGCGCCGAACACGGCCTCTACCGCATCGGCCACAATGCTGTCTTTGGCAGGCACACCGCTTTTAACTTCACCTGCGCCCAGCAGCAGCATGGCAGGCAGATCCATGGCTCGGCCTACTTGCGCCAGGCAATCCTGTTTGACCAAATGCGAGCGAATCCGCGAGAGCTTGCCTTCGTCAAGTGTGGGGTGTTCACGATACAGCAGAATGGAAGCCGCACAATTAAGTACGCTGTCGCCCAAAAACTCAAGACGCTCGTTGTGTTGGGCACTGTAACTGCGGTGAGTCAGTGCCCGTTGCAACAACGCCCGGCTGCTAAAGTGGTGCCCGAGTTGTGATTCAAATGGTTCCAGTGGTGCCGCCATGCCTGGTTCAGTAAAACAAGCCCACACGGCTTGGGTCACTAAAATTCATCCACACCAAAAAGGCCTTGCCAACCACTTGCCTGTCAGACACAAAACCCCAAATGCGGCTGTCGCTGGAGTTGTCGCGGTTGTCGCCCATCATAAAATAATGCCCTTCTGGCACGGTGCATTTAAAACCGGTGACATCGTAGCTGCATTGGTCACGGTAGTCGTAATCGTCTACGCCCACCACAAAGGGCGGCGCATCTTCATCGTTTAAAATACGGTGCGTTTTGTCGCCAATTTGCTCGCGAAACTGTGCGGAATAGCTAAAGTTGGTGGGATCGTAGTATTTTTCCAGCGGCGTTTGTTGCAGTTTTTTGCCGTTTACCAGCAGTTGCTTGTTGCGGTATTCAACCACGTCCCCGCCTACGCCGATTACACGTTTTATGTAATCCAGTTTAGGATTTTTGGGATAACGAAACACCATGACATCGCCACGCTGTGGATTTGACACAGGAATAATTTTTTTGTCAATAATTGGCAAACGAATGCCGTAATCGAACTTATTCACAAGTATTAAGTCACCCACCAGCAAAGTGGGGATCATGGACCCCGAAGGAATTTTAAAAGGCTCAATGACAAACGAGCGCAGCAAAAAAACAAACAGGATAACCGGAAAAAAGGAGGCTGTGTATTCCAGCCAAACGGGCGGACGCAGGTGAAAGTTTTTTAACTTGCGCAGTGCCTTGCCATTAAGCTGGCCTTGCTGCTGGGCATTTTCCAGCGCCATTCTGGCTTTTTCCCTGCGTTTGGGCCTGAAACGTACCAAATCCAGGACGTAAAAAAAGCCTGTGAACAGCAACAGCAAAAAAAGTATCAAAGAAAAGATTCATTGTTATTTGTCTTCCACCTGGAGTATTGCCAGAAAGGCTTCTTGTGGAATTTCCACATTACCCACCTGTTTCATGCGTTTTTTGCCTGCTTTTTGTTTTTCAAGCAATTTTTTCTTGCGTGAAATATCGCCGCCGTAACATTTTGCCAGCACGTTTTTGCGCAAGGCCTTCACGGTTTCACGGGCAATGATATTAGACCCAATGGCCGCCTGAATGGCCACATCAAACATTTGCCGTGAAATAATTTCCCGCATTTTCTGGGCCACTGCACGCCCACGAAACTGCGAATTGGAACGGTGCACCATAATAGCCAGTGCATCCACCTTCTCGCTGTTAATCAGCATGTCTACCTTTACAATTTCAGAAGGTCGGTATTCTTTAAATGCGTAATCCATAGACGCATAACCGCGCGACACCGATTTCAGTTTGTCGAAAAAATCAAGCACAATTTCGGCCATGGGCATTTCAAAACCAAGGCGCACCTGCCTGCCGTGGTAAACCATGTTGGTTTGTGTGCCGCGTTTGCCCGTGCACAGGGTCATGACCGCGCCCACGTATTCTTGGGGCATCAGCAGGTTTACATTGACTATGGGTTCGCGGATTTCTTCGATTTTGCTTTGATCGGGCATTTTGGAAGGGTTATCCACCACAAGCAGCGTGCCATCGCGCAGTAAAACCTCGTAGACCACCGTGGGTGCGGTGGTAATGAGGTCCATGTCGAATTCGCGCTCCAGGCGTTCTTGCACAATGTCCATGTGCAACATGCCCAAAAACCCGCACCGAAAACCAAAACCTAAAGCCTGCGAAACCTCGGGTTCATAGTTTAAGGCGGCATCGTTTAGCTTCAGTTTTTCAAGCGCCTCACGCAGGGCCTCGTACTCGTTGGCTTCTACGGGGAAAAGCCCCGCAAACACCTGCGATTGCACTTCCTTAAAACCGGGTAGCGGTTCAGGCGCAGACGCATTCACCAAAGTGACGGTGTCGCCCACCTTGGCCGATGTCAGCTCTTTGATGCCCGCAATAATGTAGCCCACTTGCCCGGCAGAAAGCTCTTCCACGGGCACGCCCTTGGGACTGAACACACCGATTTCATCGACTGGGTAGGCGGCGTTGGTTGCCATAAGCCGGATTTTGTCTTTTTTGCGCAGCTTGCCATTGAACACGCGTACCAACATGACCACGCCCACGTAGGTATCAAACCAGCTGTCGATAATCAGGGCCTGCAAGGGAGCTTGCGGATCACCTTTGGCAGGGGGTATTTTGGCGACTATCATTCCAGAATGTCGTCTATGCCCATGCCGGTTTTGGCTGAGGCAGCAATGGCATCAGAAGCATCCAGGCCGATTACATCTTCAATTTCAGCACGCGCATTGTCTGGATCGGCTTGGGGCAAGTCCATTTTGTTTAAAACAGGAATCACCTCTACACCCAAATCAAGGGCGGTGTAGCAGTTGGCCACGGTTTGAGCCTCTACGCCTTGCGAGGCATCTACCACCAGCAGCGCGCCTTCGCAAGCAGACAGCGAGCGGCTTACCTCGTAGGAAAAATCCACGTGCCCTGGGGTGTCGATGAGGTTTAGCAAATAGGTGCGGCCATCTTTGGCTTTGTACGTAAGTGCTGCGGTTTGGGCTTTAATGGTGATGCCGCGCTCTTTTCTAGATCCATGGAATCAAGCACCTGCGCATTCATTTCACGGTCGCTTAAGCCACCACAGCGTTGAATCAACCTGTCGGCCAAGGTGGATTTGCCGTGATCGATGTGGGCAATAATGGAAAAATTACGGATGTGCTGCATCTGCATCATTAAAAAGGGGGCAACAACGCCCCCGACCAAACTGGATAACCCCGTATTCTAGCGGAATCAGGGAGTGATTACCAAGAAACTCGCCGATTCTCCGCGACGCACCAAAAGCGCCACCTGCTGGCCCTTTTTAACCTGATTCACCAATTGCTCGTATTGGGCAACGGTTTGAATATCGGTGCGGCCAATGCGAACCACCACATCGCCCTCGTTGATACCCGCCTGCGCAGCAGACCCTTGGGCAGATTCCACTTTCACCCCAAACGCAATGCCAAGCTGTTTCTTTTCCTGCGCAGTCAGACTGGAAACCACCAAGCCAAGTTTATCGGCCTTGCCAGGCGCTGGCTTCGTGCCAGTAGCCGCTGTTTTTTCTTCAG
>JAAURO010000006.1 GCA_012032215.1 Limnobacter sp. | reverse complement strand
GCCGAAGCTATTGGCGCGGGAGGAAGAAGGCCGGGCATGTTTGAGCACCGAAGCGCTTGGCGCTGAGGGCGAGTTAACGGCCGCCGAGCAAGTGAGGCTTCAGACGGGGTTTCGAACAGTCCTCGAACCCGAGGCATCAAGCCGGGGTGGGGGTGAAAAGGCGATCAAAGTGTGTTTAAGCCAAACCAGGCCAAGCCGCGCTTGGGGCGAGAGGCGATCAAATTAAGGCGTTTGGCAAATAACCCCACCGCCCAAACACACATCGCCTTCGTACAACACCGCACTTTGCCCCGGCGTTACCGCAAACTGGCTTTGCTCAAAGTGCAGGACAAACGAATCACTGGCCGCTAAACCAAGCACGCATTGTGCATCGTGCTGGCGGTAACGCGTTTTGGCGGCAAGCTGCATGTTCTGCGGTGCATGTTCTGCAATGTAGTGGGCTTGCTCGGCGTGCAAACTGGTGCTGTGCAGCCAAGGGTGTTCGTGGCCTTGCACCACATAGAGGGTGTTTTCTGCCAGGTTTTTTTTGGCCACAAACCAGGGTTCGCCATTGCTTTTTTTTTGGCCACCAATGCCAATGCCTTTGCGCTGGCCCAAGGTGTAAAAGCTCAGGCCTACGTGCTGGCCAATTTCACGGCCTGTGTCGTCCAGAATGGGGCCTGGCCTGGTGGGCAGGTAGTGGTTTAAAAATTCGCGGAAAGGGCGTTCGCCAATAAAACAAATGCCCGTGGAGTCTTTCTTTTTGGCGTTGGGCAATTGCAGTTGGTCGGCAATTTTACGCACTTCGGTTTTGGCAATTTCGCCCAGCGGAAAAAGCGTGCGGGAAAGCTGCTGCTGGTTCAGGCGGTGTAAAAAATACGACTGATCCTTGTTGGGGTCTTTGCCTTTCAGTAGTTCAAACAAGCCGTTGGCTTCACGCACGCGCGCGTAGTGGCCGGTGGCAATGTAGTCTGCGCCCAGGGTGCAGGCGTGGTCCAGAAAGGCTTTAAACTTGATTTCGCTGTTGCACAAAATATCCGGGTTGGGCGTGCGGCCTGCGGCGTATTCTTGCAAAAACACCGAAAACACGCGGTCTTTGTATTCGGCGGCAAAGTTCACGGCTTCAATGTCTACGCCTACCAGGTCGGCAACACTGACAGCGTCTAGCCAGTCCTGGCGGCTGGAGCAGTATTCGGAGTTGTCATCGTCTTCCCAGTTTTTCATGAAAAGGCCAATGACGTGGTGGCCCTGCTGTTTGAGCAACCAGGCTGCTACAGAGGAATCCACTCCTCCAGACATTCCAATAACAACGGTTTTAGACATGGTGGTTTATTGCGTTTTACAGGCATTCCACAGGTGACGTTAATTTCAGGATGCCCCTGGCGGCATGGGGCCATTGAGCACGCTTGGGTGGGTAAACACGTTGTCCAGTGGGGTCATGGTTTTGTGGCCAGCTTTACAGGCCAGGTAGTCTTCTACGCAGCGCAGCACCAGTGGGCTTCGGTGGTCGCTTTGGCTATTCACCAGTTCCTCGTGGCTTAGCCAGTGGGTGCGGATAATTTCGCTGTCCAGGGTGCGGTGGGTATGCTCGCGCACAGCCTGACAGGCAAACGCAAACCGCAGGTAGGTAACATCCTGCCCGGTGCGGGTGCTGGTGTAGCGATTCATGTAAATGCCAATCAGGCCACTGGGCGTAATTTCCCAGGCCGATTCTTCCAGGCATTCACGCACAGCACCTGCCTGCGGCGTTTCGCCCGGGTCGAGGTGGCCAGCGGGTTGGTTGAGTTTAATGCCATCGGTGGTGTGTTCTTCTACAACCAGAAACTTCCCGTCTTTTTCAACAATGGCGGCCACGGTTACACTGGGCTTCCAGACTTCTGACATATTGGCTAGTCCAGAACGGAGGTGAGTCAAAAACACGTTAGAATAGCAGGGTTAAGGTGCTTTTGCCCATTTTTGGGTAAGTTAAACGGGAAGTTGGGTGAGAAACCCACGCTGCCCCCGCAACGGTAAGCAAGTGCGGGTGCGTCAAATATGCCACTGGAAGCAGTTTTTCCGGGAAGGCGGCGCATCAAGTCTTGCAAGCCCGGATACCGGCCTTCACCACTTTGCCTGTTTGTGTACATGCCCTGCATGCGCTCAAGCGGGCATGTGTTTTTTCACTTTACCCTTCTCGTGCGGTGGGCACGAATTTCTGGAGTTTTCCCTTGAAACCGTTTGTTATTCCACGGATTTTTTCCGTTCGCCCTTTGGGGCTGGCTGCGGTGGCTTTTGCCATGTCTGCGCAGGCACAGGTTGCTGTGCAACCCGCTTCCCCTTCTGTTCCATTTCCCCCTGCAAATTCTGGGGCGTTGCCTGTGGTGCAGGTTACTGCTACACGTTTTGAACAAACCCTGGAAGAAACACTGGGTGATGTCACGGTGGTTACTGCCGAAGACATTGCGCGCAGTGGCGCATCCAACCTGACCGAAGTGCTGCAAACGCTTCCGGGTTTTCAGTTAACTATCAATGGTGGGCCCAAAGCTTCAAGCAGCCTGTTTATTCGGGGCACCAAAACCAAGCATGCGCTGGTGCTTATTAATGGCCAGCGTGCAGGGGCTTTCGATGGTTTTTCATCGGCGCAAATTCAAAACATTCCGCTGGGGCAAATCGAGCGCATTGAGTTGTTGCGTGGCCCGGCTTCCAGCCTGTATGGCAGCGATGCGGTGGGCGGTGTGCTGCAAATCATCCTGAAAAAACCGCAGGCAGGGCAGGGCGAGGTGCGGGTGTCTACGGGCAGCAACCGCACGCACCTGCTGGATGTGTCGCAGGGGTTTGGCAACGCGCAAACCCGAATTTCGGTGAATGCCGGGCTGGAAGAAAGCCAGGGTTACAATGCGCTGCGTACCTCTACTGATCGCGATGGCTACGATTCCCACTATGCGGGTATTGCTGCCGAGCATGCGCTCAATGCCAACGTGTTGCTGCATGCCAATGTGTCCACCTCGGAAACCTCTGCACTTTTTGACAACGCCTTTGGCGCAGACAACGGCGAAGAGGCTCAAAACGTGTTTCAAACCGCAAGTGCCGGTGCACAGGTAAGGTGGAATGCCAATCACCAAAGCCGTTTTACGCTGGCGCAAACCCGCGAAGATCGCGAAAGCCGCACCAACGCCAGTACCACCAGTACGGTTTACGATCAAACCCGGTTGGAATTCGAACACCGCATTGCCATGTGGGGCGGGCAGGTGTTGCTGGGGGCCGATCATTTAACCCAGGAGTTTGTGTCTTCGGGCCAGCCTGCGCCAAGGCCCGGGCTGGACGAAACCCGTGCTTCTTCGCTGACGGCGGGGTATTTTGGTGCTACCGGGCCATGGCAATACCAGGCCAGCATGCGGCAGGATTTTTTCTCGGATGTAGAAGACACGGCTACTGGTCAGTTTGCACTTTCCCGCGACCTGAGCCCTCAGTGGCGCGTGGGTGCAGGGGTGGGCACGGGGTTCAGGCGGCCTACGCCTTCAGAAATTATCGGGTTTTTTACACCGGGTTCTATCAACGCGAATTTAATGCCGGAAGAATCCGAAAACCACGAGGTGTTTGTGCAGTGGCAGCAGCAGGCCAGCCGCGTACGCGCAACCGCTTACAGCAACCGCATCGACAATCTGCTGGTATTTGAAACCACCACTTCTGGCTACCGCAACCAGCCCGGCGTGTCCAGAATTGATGGCTTTACGCTGGTGGCACAAACCCAGTGGCTGGCTACTCAGTGGGCAGCTACGCTGGATTTAACCTCTGCCAAAACGGCATCGGGGCAAAATTTTGGCAGGGTGTCCAAGCGGGGTTTGCTGTTGTCTACTTCGCGCGATTGGCGCGATTGGTCTTTTTACGCCGACTGGCAGCTTAAAAGCCGCCGCCCCGACACCGATGGCTCGGATCTAAATGGCAATTACCTGGCGGGCTATGGCATTGTGAATACCAACGTGGCTTACCATTTCAACAATACCCAAAGCCTAGCGGTGCGGGTGAATAACCTGTTTGGCAAGCACTACGAATTGGCACGCAATTACAACATGCCGGAATCCGATGTGCTGCTTACCTTTCGGCAGGCGTTTTAAATAAACCGGGCGTGCGTGGCATTACCCTTTTTCCTGCTGGTATTGCTGCTCTAGCCACCTCCGGTAATCTTGCTGGGTAACCTGCTCTGCCCATTCGCGGTTGTTCAAATACCATTGCACGGTTTTACGAATGCCGGTTTCAAAGGTTTCCTGTGGTTTCCAGCCGAGTTCGCGTTCAAGTTTGGTGGCGTTAATGGCGTAGCGCCGGTCGTGGCCTGGGCGGTCTTTCACAAAGGTGATTTGGCTGCGGTAGGGGGTTCCGTCTGCCCTGGGTTGCAGGGCGTCCAGAATGTCGCACACGGTGTGCACCACGTCCAGGTTGGTTTTTTCGTTGCGTCCGCCAATGTTGTAGGTGTCGCCAATGCGGCCACGTTCCAGCACCCGTGCAATGGCGCGGCAGTGGTCTTCTACAAACAGCCAGTCGCGCACTTGCTGGCCATCGCCGTAAATTGGCAGTGGTTTGCCTGCCAGTGCGTTCAGTATGACCAGCGGTATGAGTTTTTCCGGGAAGTGGTAGGGGCCGTAGTTGTTGCTGCAATGGGTGGTAATAACCGGTAGTCCGTAGGTGTGGTGCCAGGCGCGCACCAGGTGATCGCTGGCGGCTTTGCTGGCCGAGTAAGGGCTGTTGGGCAGGTAGCGGTGGCTTTCAGAAAAGGCTTGTGCCTGCGGGGGCAGGCTGCCAAACACCTCATCGGTGCTGATGTGCAAAAACCGGAAGTCGTTTTGCTGGTTTTTTGCTTGCTGGCCAGGCCCCAGGTTGTTGACCAGCGAAGACACATTTTTAATGGGGTTGGCGTTGGGCAGGCTGTGTTTACCGGGGTTGTTGTGCCCGGTGTTTTCGGCAGATTGCCACCGGTTTTGCCAGTATTCGCGGGCGCATTCCAATAGCCTGAACGTGCCCAGGACATTGGTTTCGATGAAGGCCTCGGGGCCAGTAATCGAGCGGTCTACGTGGCTTTCTGCCGCAAAATTAACAATGGCGCGTGGCTGGTGCTCTTCCAGCAACTGGCTGACCAAAGTGCGGTCGCCAATATTGCCTTGCACAAACACGTGGCTGGGGTGCTTCATGACGGGCAGTAGAGTGCTCAAGTGGCCCGCGTAGGTTAATGCATCCAGACTGACTACGGTTTCAGTGCGGAGTGTCAGGTGTTGGCGTACAAAGCAACTGCCAATAAAACCGGCTGAGCCGGTAACTAAAATGGTCATGGTTTACGAGCTAAGTGGGTATTTTATTGCACATGGGTTTGTATGGTTGCCAGTAATTCTTGCTTGAAGCTGGCAAAGCTTTGGGCCTGGGCATCTTTTTGGCTGACAAGGGGGGTGCCCTCAAATTGCCAGTCGATGGCGAGTTCGGGGTCGTCCCAGGCAATGCAGCGTTCGTGTTCCTGGCTCCAGTAATCCGTTACCTTGTATTGAAACACGGTTTTGTCTTCCAGTGTAACAAAGCCATGGGCCAAACCCGGTGGTATCCACAATTGGTGGTGATTGGTCTGGCTAAGCACCACCCCCTCCGATTGGCCAAAAGTGGGCGAATCGGGGCGAATGTCTACTGCCACATCAAACACCGCGCCTTGCACCACGCGTACCAGCTTGCCCTGTGCCTTGGGACTTACCTGAAAATGCAGCCCACGCAGCACGCCCTTGGCGCTTTGGCTTTGGTTGTCTTGCACAAAGTAGGGCAGAAAACCGGTTAAGCGTTCGAAGTGGTGGTTGTTAAAACTTTCAAAAAAGTAGCCCCGGCTGTCGCCAAACACGGTGGGCTCCAGCAGATAAACGCCTGCCAGTCTGGTTGGGGTGGCTTTCATGGTGTGAATACCCGTTGTTCCAGCAAATTAAGCATGTACTGCCCGTAGCCGCTTTTGGCAAGTGGTTTGGCCAGGGCTTCGAATTGGTCGGTGGTTATCCATTTGCTGCGCCAAGCGACTTCTTCGGGGCAGGCTACTTTCAGGCCCTGGCGTTTTTCCAGGGTTTGAATAAACAGGGAGGCTTCCAGCAGGCTGTCGTGGGTGCCGGTATCCAGCCAGGCGTGGCCACGTCCCATGACTTGCACTTCCAGGCTGCCTTGGGCCAGGTAGGCTTTGTTGATGTCGGTGATTTCAAGCTCGCCACGCTGGCTGGGCTTTATTTTCCGGGCAATTTCCACTACCTGCCCGTCGTAGTAATACAGGCCGGTAACGGCGTATTTGCTTTTGGGCGTGAGCGGTTTTTCTTCAATGGAAAGGGCTTTCCAGTTTTCATCAAAATCGACCACGCCATACCGCTGCGCATCGTGCACGGGGTATGCAAACACCGTGGCACCGTGGGTTTTGGCTGCGGCGGTTTTAAGCTGGCGCGCCAGGTTGTGGCCATAAAAGAGGTTGTCGCCCAGCACCAGCGCACAGCCTTGACCATTGATAAACGATTCACCAATCAGGAAAGCCTGCGCCAGGCCATCGGGGGTGGGTTGCACGGCGTATTCAAAATTGACACCCCAGCGCGCACCATCGCCCAGCAGTTGCTGAAAGCGGGGCGTGTCCTGGGGGGTGGAAATGACCAGAATGTCGCGCACACCCGAAAGCATCAGTGTGCTTAAGGGGTAATAAATCATGGGCTTGTCGTACACAGGCATAAGCTGTTTGCTGACAGCCACCGTGGCGGGGTAGAGGCGGGTGCCCGGAACCCCCCGAAGAATGATGCCTTTCATGGGTTGTCAAAGCGTGGTTGGAATGGTGCTTAGTGTAACCGATAGGGGTGATGTGACCGCTTAAACCATATGCGATTACCAGTCACTACTTCCCACCCGGTTGTTCAATACGCCCATAGACACTAAACTTTTGCACCGGGTGACACCACCCCAGTGAAGCACCACCCACGGGTTGTACAAACCCCCACCAGCCACGCAACACTGGCCCTCTTTCCATAGCCGCCCAACGCCATGACCAGCCAGCACGATTTAATACAGGCACTAAACCAACCCCTGCGCGACCCACAAATCAAACCCCTGGTAGTTAAAGTGCAGCCCGGGCAAACCACCAGCCAACGAGCGTCAAGCCACAAGCCCATTAAGCTCCCACAACCAGCACATGCTGGCACACAACCTCCCCGCCAACACCCACGAATGGGACCTGTTCAGGAATCTGGCCTGGTTTGAAGACAGCTGGCCCAGCCTGTTCAACGCGGCACTAAGCACAGGGGCCAGTGGACTGGGGATGCTGACTGGCGACAGAAACAGCCGGTTGATGCACCAGGTAATGGACACCTACACCCAATACAAAGCAGGTAAAATCACCAAAGGCCAATACGACTACGCAAGGCGGCAAACCTTGAACACCCTCAAAAACAAACTCGGCCCCATGGAAAAAATTCTCTTCAAAGGCAAAAGCACCCACGAAGCCCTGCGCATAGCGCGAAGCAAAGCCATACCCGCCACCGAACACATAGCCAGACACGCCAACCGGTTTAGACAGGTATCCAGACTGGCAAGCCGGAGCAGCGTGATACTGGCAGGTGCGGGCCTGGCAATGGCCTGTCGCGACATTGGAAACACCCACTCCAGGCTGGAGCAGAATGAGATTATGGTGGAGAGTGTAATAAGTAGTCTTGCTGGTTTTGGTGGAGGCTATTTGGTCTTGTTTTTAATTACTGGGCCCATAGGCGTTGGTGCGGCTTTGGTATTAAGCGCTGCAGTGAGTGCAGGGGCTTGGGGAACAGGAGTTGCAATTCGTAATATCTATACTACTTATGGAACACACTTAGACTTCGCTGGAAGCACTGGAATAAGGGCTCTATGTTCATCGACCAATTAGCAGAAGCTTTTTTTCTATATGCGATCTACAGCGGTTTTATTCTGTTTTTGCTGTTGCCTTTAAGCACGCTGGGGCTGGCGATCTGCATGCCTAAAAGCCTGATGGACAGGTATATTAAAGAGCCCCATTTTTCTGATTTGCAAGTGCATTTGTTCAACGAATACCCGGGGAAAATGGCTTGTGCAGTTGTAATGGCATGGGTTATTTGTTTTCCAGAAAGGTTGGGCGCCTACCGAAAAATGACCGACATTCGAGACCACGCGCCAAGGTGGTTTCAGATTTACAGCCAAGTGCTCACGAAGTTTATTGTATTGGGCTGGGGCTGCTCCGCCATGCTTTCGATTGTTGTGTGCAATATCTTTGATGGGGTTTGTGCCTGCTCCCTAGGCGTTGGTGCAGCTTTGGTGCTGAGCACGGCGGTCTGCTCCAGTTTCATGCGTTCAGCTATATTACCTCTCCCACTCAATCTGGCAATCCGTTAACAGATGGTTTTTTACCACTTCGGGTGCATTCCACATCAGTACATCCAGCACCGACAAATTGGGTTCGAATTCAAACTCCGGCGTGGCGTAGTGCAGCGGGGTGTAGTGCATAAATCCGGGTGTTACGTCCAATGTGTGGAACTGCGCGGGGTCGAAGAGGTGTTTTCCGCCAATCGGATTGAGGTAGTGCGTGGCACCGAGTGCAGCGCTGATGTGCGGTGCCCAGTCGCCCGGCCCCAGGTTTTCGGGCAATTGCAAATGGAGTGTGGATGCCACTCGGTGTTTAAAAGGCAAGCCCAAATAGTTGCACACTGCTGCCAGGCCCAGGCGGTTAAGCTCTACCAGGCTAAGCGGTGTGCCCGATTCAGCCAGCCGGGCAAAGGTGTCGTGTACCAAATCGAGTACCTGGTGGTAGTAGTGTGCGCGTTTGCGGTAGTGCGACAGGCTGCCCAACACACGGGTTTTGGTTTTTTCGGGGTGTAGCAGTTGCGCTTCACAGGTTTTAATGTGGGTAGAACGGTTGGCCAGTTCCACCATGAACAGTTGCCTGCCGCCACTGGCTTTTAACACTTCGTTGCGGGTCATGTAGGTTTTTGGCGTGTACTGGGTGATGTCGAATACTATCCACAGGTCGGTGTGCGCAATCAGCGCAAAGTGACCCAGGTACGGAAAAAAATACGGTTGCATAATGCCCAGTTTCATCATGGCTGTTGCCTTTTGGCAGGCGGTAGGGCGAGTGTTTGCAAAGCCAGAAGTCCGAACGCGGCTTGTGCTTCCGACATTCTGCCATTGGCGGTTTTAACCACAGGCACTGCCTTGCGCATGCCGTAGCTGCTGCGGATGTTGCGCAGCTTTTCTGCCAGCGCATCGCAAGGGCATAAAATGCAGGCTGCGCCTTGGGCTTGCACGGCTTGGCCGTGGGCAAAGCTGAGTACCACTTGCAGGCTGGGGTGGTTTGCGTTTGTGGGTGGGCTAACCAAATGCGCACGGCCTGTAACTGATCCAAATCTGAGTGTTCCGTGCAGTCCACCACCAGGGGTTGTGTCTGGTGGCTTGTGGGCAAAGGCACTGGGGGCAGGGTTGCTGTCAGTGTGGGTTGGCCTGCTGTATAGCCTGTGTTATTGCCGCTTGCAGGGTTTGCAGAGTTTGCTGGTTTGGGTTCGCTCCAGTGCAGCGCCTGTTGGGCCAGTGCAGAGGGCTTGCCACTTACGAACACTGGGCGTGTTAATTCTAGTGCTTCCAGTGCCATGGTCAGGCCTATGGCCGGGTTTACCACGCACACGGCATGGCGCACGCCAAAAAAAGTTTCTAGCCCGGCTTCAAGTTGTTTGGCCAGTGGGCCGTGGTTGGTGTACCACTGGCGGTCAAACAAAGCCCGGAACTCTTTTTCAATCGCAGCCCATGCTGGGGCTTGGAGTGTGGTGTGGGTCATGCGGTGGCCTCTTGCAGGCGGCTTGAAATGTCGGGTGCGTGGCTTGCCAGCCAGTTGGCAAAGCCTATGGTTTCTTCCACGTGCTGTTCGTTGACCTGGTAGCCGCTGGGCATCAGCATAAACTGCTCAGCCAGTGCTTCGGTGTGGGGCAGTGGCTGACTAATGTGGGCGTAGCGCATGGGTTTCTGGTGCAAGGCTGGGGCGTAGTACACGCGGCTTAATATGCCCTCGGCATTAAAAAGTGCCAGTGTGTGGGCACGGCTAAAAGGCCAGTCTGGTTTAATTTTTACCACTATGTTTTTGTACGAAGTTTGCTCGGTGTCAGAAAACCGAAGCACTTCAAAATACGGGCTGTTGGCCAGTGTGTGTACATAACGCTGGTAAATCGCGCGGTTGTGGGCAACCTGAGTGGCCACTTCGCGCAGGCCCTGCAAAGCCATGGCGGCGTGCGCTGCGGGCAGTGAGGCGCTCATGCCATTGCGGCTACTGGGCAAGCGTGCAGCGCGCAGTGCTTCGGCCAGTGGCGCAGTCCGTGTGGTGATGTAGCCACCTTCAAATCCGTTGATCAATTTGCTGGCATGAAAAGAAAAACATTCGGCTGCACCAAAACCACCCACGCGCTTGCCTTGCACGGTTTCGTACACCGATTCCACACCATCGAACAAAACCGGCAGGCCGTGCGCGTTGGCCAGTGCTTCCAGGCCTTGTGCATCGCAGCAATTCACGATCGGGTGCACACCAATTATCAGCGCTGTGTTGGCGGTAATCTGGGATTTGGCGGTGGCGGCCGAAATGGCCAGCGTTTGGGGGTCTACTTCGCAAAATCGGGGGGTCAGCCCTGTCCACGCAACCACATCTGCCAGGCGCCGGTAAGTCAGCGAGGGCATAAGCACTTCCTGTTTCCCCGGCAGCGCCAGGGCTTGAATGGCAAGCACCAGTGCCCAAAACCCGCTGCACACTGCCACGCAATGCGGCACCTCGTGAAAGTGCGCCAGTTCTTGTTCCAGAGTGTGAAGCAGCCGTGTTTCGCCTGCGGGGTTTAGCGCGGGTTTCAGCAAGCTTAAGAAGCCTTCGATATCGGGCCTCACCAGGTTGGAGGTGGAAATCGGTGGGCGGTACAAAGGCGAACCACCGAACAGGGCCAAATCGGCTATGTGCTGTTTAGGCATGGCGCTGCGCACTCCTTGGGTGATGACGCGGGTTGGTATGCAGGTTGGGTATGCGGTGTTTAACGGGGAGTCAAAACCACATCGTAGCGGTAGTGCGCTGCGTAAAAGCCTTTGGGCATGCGTGGAAACGCGGCATGCCACCCGGCTGTTTTTGCCAGCTCATCAAACTGTTCTTCGGTGCGCCAAATGCCTATTTTGCTGTTGAAGTCGAGCAGTTCTTTTTCTGGGGGCAGCCCTTTGTAGTAAAACCTGTCTGTCAATTTTAAATCGGGCATGTTGCCAATAAACACCCGTTCCACCTGTGTGCAACGCTGGCGCAGCAGTTGCAAAGTGCCTTGTGCATCGGGAAAGTAGGCAAAGCAGCCGTACATCAATACCTTGTTAAAACGCGCAGGCTGTGGGCAGGTTTTCAGGTAGTGGCTGGCATCGTCTACCAGGTATTCAAACTTGCCTGGTTGCTGAAAATCGCGCTGCGCCACGTTAATCAGGAATTCAGAAAAGTCCACCCCCACGCACGCCGCCAGGCTGTCGTAAAACAAAGTGGTTAAGGCACCGTTGCCGCAGCCCAAATCCAGCAGGGTGTCGGTGCCGCCTGGCTGAAGCTGCAGGCCTGTGCGAATGGCATTGGCAATCAGCGCAATGTCTGAGTCGGAAACGGGTTGGCCATTGACCGTACGTTTAACCTGCGCCCAGTAGTCTTTGTCGCCTACTTCTTTGGGGAATTCCTTGAAATCAGATTCCATGTGCATGGCTCCTTGGGGCAAGCGCGTTTGGGGTGTGAAGTGCGCTGTTCTGTGGCATTACCAGCGGCTTTCACTTCTGAATGTACGGCCAGCTTCGCGGCACAGCTCTTCGCGGTTCTGCCAGGCCCAGGCAATGGCGCGGCGTATTTCATCGGGCCGTGTGGTGTCGTCTTTAAATTGCACATCGAGTATGTTTTTCGAGGCCACCATGGCTTTTAGCTCGGCCAGCAAATCAGGGTTGTTTAAATACCGCACCGCGCCAGCCACGTAGTTTTCCAGTGTATTGGCGACCAGAAATTCGTCCAGACCAAAAGCGCCCAGTACGGTGTAATCGCTGCGTGCGTGTGGTTCGCCTTCTACCAGCCCTACTATGGGTTGATTCAATACCAGGCAATCTATGATGGAGGACGCATTGCCAAACGGAAAAGGACTCAGCGCCAGATGGTGCTGGTTCAGCAAGCCCAGGTATTGCTCGTAAGGCGCGCGCCGTGCTACCACCGAGTCTGGAAAAACCCTTGCAGGCGTTTGGCAATCGACACATGGCCCACGCCATTTTCATTCGGAAAAAAAGTGTAGCGCAGCGGCTTGTTCACTTGTCGTTCGATGTCTTTGAGAGCTGCCACAAAGCGAAAGTTCAACTTCATGGCGTGGCACGGAACAGCCACACGCAATTCGTTTTCTGGCAATTGCGCGCGCCGGGTACGTTGCATGTTGTGGTGGGCCGCGGCCAGGTTGCCAATTTCCGTAATCCAGAATCAGCGTGTTTTCTGAAAAAAACTGTTGCCCGCCAAACAACCGGTCGCCGCACAGACAGGCATCGATATGGCGCGACTGGCTGCTGGCCGGGTGCCCCAACGACATGATCTGCAGCGGTGCCCACCGCAGATTGGCCAGGGCTATTGCCCAGGCACGCATCCCTATGCTGGGAAAATACACCATGTCGGGCTGCACCGCATCCAGTATGGGTTGGAGGTTGAGTTCGTCTTTGGGCACTTCCAGATACTGATCAAACAACGCTTTGGCCTGTTCGTCCACGTCTTCGGGCAAGCCTGTTAGCACCATGCGGTAGTCTTGTTGCATGCGCTTGATAAGCGGCCCGTACCAGCGAAACATGGCGTGGCCCGATTTAAACGATTCAGCCACCATCACCAGTGTGGGCTTTGCATCGCCCGTTTCTCCCACTTTTTTTGGGGCAACGTGTTTGCTTTTTAAATACCGCTCAAACCAGGCATTCAGGTGTTTTTTAACAGTGTGTTTGTGGTCTGCTGCGCTGTAGCTGCACAGCATCCACACATTGGCTGCCAGGTGGCGGTACAGCGGGTTGCTGCCCAGTTGCTCGTAGGGGTTGAATTCTTCCAGCAAAAATTTGCGGTTGGCTTCGCCAGTCAGGCTTAAAGGTGTGCGGTCCAGCAAAAAACCTATGGCAAGAAGCGCCACCAGCTCGCCTTCTTCCAGCGACAGATTCACCAGGTCTTCGGTCGATAAATCGGCCATAGGCGTGATTGCCAAAGCACGCAACCTGCCTTGGTTGGCCAGGTACGCGGTTTGTTTTTTTTGCGCCAGTGCCTGCGCCTTGCGTTGCAAAAGGCCCACCAAGGCATCCAGATTTTGATAACCCGATGCTTCAAACACATGCGTGATGAACCGCTTTTGAATACACAGGTACTGCAGCGCGCGTAAATCAAACTTGTGGTTAAAGTCGGTCAGTACCTTGAAATACAGTGCAGCAATGCGGGTACACAGGGCCTCTGTGCTTACGAGATTTAACGACAACAGGTTTACAAAAGGAGCGGTTTCGCTTTGAATACGCAACCTGTCCAACACCAGCAACACGTCTTCCAGCGAGTGTGGTTGGGTATACACCTTGTCTTCTACGGCTTGCAAAGCCGTGTCAAATTCACCCGTTAAGCGATGTATTTCCTCTTGCCGGGAAGTGGCGTTCATGGGCGCGTTCCTGTTTTATTGGGCATGTGCAAAAGGCGCACGAATGGCCTCGCACACGCGTTCAACTTTGGTCATGGGTAAATCGGGGTAAATCGGCAGGCAAATTACGCTGTCAGACGCTTTTTGTGCTTCGGGCAGGTTGTCTGGGGCAGACGAAGGCAGTTTCCGGTACATGGGCATGCTGCTGATAAGCGGGTAGAAATAACGCCGTCCCCAAATATTTTTTTCACGCATCTGAAAATACAACCCATCGCGGCTTAAAGGGTAGCCCTCACCCACAAAAATCGGAAAGTACGAAGCGTTGCCGAGCGTGTCGGCCACGGGTTGCAGCAGCCGAATGCCTTCTAACCCCGCCAGGCACTGGCGGTAGTGCGCTTCAATGGCGCGGCGCTTGGCCAGCATGGCATCGATGTACTTCAGTTGAAGCATGCCCAAGGCAGCATTGAATTCGCTCATTTTGCCGTTGATGCCCGATGCCGTTACCGTGGTTTCGTTGGCAAATCCAAAGTTTTTCAGGTAGCCAATGCGCTCTTTCACTGTGGCATCGCGGCACACAATGGCACCGCCTTCAAAGGTGTTAAAGACCTTGGTGGCATGCAGGCTTAAAATGGATAAATCGCCATGTTTAAGCAGGCTTTCGCCCTTGTAGCGCACTCCAAAAGCATGGGCGGCGTCGTAAATAACTTTCAGGCCGTAAATGTCGGCAATGTGCTGTATGCCCTCTACATCACACGGAGTGCCGTAGCAATGCACCGGCATAATGGCCGTGGTGTTCGGGGTAATGGCTTCTTCAATGCGGGCCGGGTCCAGATTCAGGGTGATGGGGTCTATGTCTACAAACACGGGGTTCAGGTTGTTCCACAGCAAGGAATGCGATGTGGATACAAACGAATACGGCGTGGTAATTACCTCGCCTGTTACACGCAGTGTTTGCAAGGCCGTGAGCAAGGCGATAGACCCATTCGTGCACAGCGCCAGGTGGTCTACTCCCAAATAGCTGCACAGGGCCGCCTCCAGTTCGTGGTGAAAAGGGCCGCAGTTGGTCAGCACTTTGCTGGCCCAGATTTTCTCGAGATAGGGAATAAACTCTTCCAGCGGCGGCAAGGCTGGCTGCGTGACAAATATTTTTGGACTGCCCATAGCTATCCCGAGTGGTGTATTTAGAGTTATTTTTACCACATCAGGAACAATTCAGCAGTTTTTCTTTGCGCCCACCCCCAATACCGATGGGTTAAGCCGTGTTAGCCAACACCTAAAAAGGGATCGGAGTTACTTGAGCTGCCTAGAACACTTGCGCTTGAACTGCTCAAAGAAGCCTCGAAATCCCTTGGTATGCCTACAGCACTTGAGCTGTCTAAAAAGGGGTCTGAATGTTGTCGATGTGGTGGCTCTTCTCCAAGCATGGCGGATAGGGAGGGCATAGACTGGGGAGAAGACCCCCTGCTCGGAGGCGTTTGCACGGCACGAGTATTATCTGGGTTCGCAGCAGCTTCGCTTGAATTGCGTTCCAGAGTGGGGGGTCTTTGGGGAGCAGAATCAGGAACGAGAGCAGCCATTTGAATGCTTTGCGTAAGCCGGTCCCATGGTTGCAGGACTGATCTTGCCTGTGCTTGAGCCGCCAAAGCGCCTGTATTTGCAGGGCTGTTAGGGCGACTGACCGCCTCAGGAAAAGGCCGGGGGTTTGCTGCTGCAACTGGGCGGTTGCGGTATCCGAGTGCGGGGAAGCAGAGTAACGCTGTGCCACCAATCATCAGCACTGCCTCTAAACAAAAAGCAGCACCGAACACCGCTTTTTCCTGTGTATTGGGGTTTTGGGTTTTGTTTAACAAATCGACGGTGCAGTAAAGAGACACTGCACCAGTGAGTATGAAACCAGTCTTCATCAGCCCGGTAGCAATTTTTCCTGCATGCGAGGCAAGCCAGTTGTTGCACGTGCTTGGGTTGGCAGTGCCGGATGCGCTCGAATGCCAGCTGCGCACCGGGGGTAATGCAATAGAGTGGGCAGGAACATGAAAAAACTCTGAAAAACAACGGGTGTAAAAAGCTGAGTGGTAAAAAGCGCTGAATGGTTCCCGCAATTTAACAGAAAATCAGCAACCTAGAGGTTTTTCAACACTTGCTTGTGCGGGTTTCATCAAACGGGTGATTTAATCGGAACCTTCAATCAGGTGCCCCGCAGCCCTTTGTAAACAAGCCCCAGCGCCACAGCTATCAGCAAAGCCACAAAAATGCGTTGCACAGTTTCAGGCTTCAACACGCCCATCAAATGCCTGCCCAAACCCATCCCCACCACAACTGCCAGGGTAAATAGACCGGTTTCCAGCGGCAATATGCGCGTGCCTTGCAGCAAGGCTGTGCCCACCGCCCCGGTGCCCACCAGTGCAATCACCATTAACGAAGTGGCCACAATGCTTTGCATACCCAGTTGGGTGAGCTTTTTCAGCAAAGGAACCAGCACAAAGCCGCCGCCTACGCCCAGTAAACCGCTCATAAACCCGGTAAGTGCCCCAACGCCCCCAATGGCCAGTGCAGTGGGCAATGTCCACACAAAGCGGCCTGTGTCGGGGTTTATTGTGGCCCACGTCCACACATCCGAAGCGTGTTCCTGTTCAGCCTTAAAACCTTTCGTCACCAACTGAAAGGCAACAAACAGCAGGATTCCCGCAAAGCACAGCAGCAATACAGGTTGCGGTAAAAGGGTGGCCAGTGCATGCCCCGGCCAGGTAAACACCAGGCCGCCTGCAGCCATTAACAGGGCAGCTTTGTAGCGCACCAACCCAAACCGAAAACCCTGAAACGCCCCCACGCTGGCACTCACCGATACCGCAATCAAAGCCACTGGTGCCGCCTGTTGCATGGGCAAGCCTAAGCCAAACACCAGTGCCGGAACCGCCAGAATACCGCCCCCCGCACCAGTCAGGCCCAATATGGCGCCCACCAAAACCCCCAACAGCATGCTGATTGGCATGGCGCTCAATGCCTATTTTTGCGGTGTTCAAGCCATTCAAAAAAGCCCATGCCCAGCAGCATAAACAGCACAAAAACCGCCCCTTTTGCATACCCCAAACCCAGGGAAACAATGCCCGGCCCGGGGCAAAAACCCGCAAGCCCCCAGCCAGCGCCAAACAGCAAAGAGCCTGCAATCAGGCGTTTGTTGATTTGGTTTGTTGCTGGCAACTGCATGGCGCCACCCAACAACGTGGTTGACCGTTTTTTTGCCCAGGCAAAAGCGAATACACCCACCGAAATGGCGCCGGCCATGACCAACGCCAAAGAAGGGTCCCACAAACCGAACACATCCAGAAAGCCCAACACCTTGGCAGGGTTGGTCATGCCAGACAAAACAAGGCCCAGCCCGAAAAGCAGCCCACACAAAAACGCAACGAATCTGGCCATAATGCACGCTTCCTTCAGAAAAATACGCTGTAAATATGAACGGTGCTCTACAGCACATGACGCATCACATACACCACCAAAAACCCCGCGCCCATAAAACACACAGTGGCAACCAATGAGCGGGGCGACAATCTGGAAAGCCCGCACACACCGTGTCCACTGGTGCAGCCAGAACCATACCGCGTGCCCACCCCCACCAGCACACCTGCAAGGGCAACAACGCCATACCCGGCATGAATCGTGGGCGGGGTAAGCAAGTGCGCCGTTGGAAGAATGGTTAGCAAACCGGGGCAGCCAACAGGCCCAGCACAAAGAAAGCCCGCCAGGCCGTG
>JAAURO010000249.1 GCA_012032215.1 Limnobacter sp. | reverse complement strand
ATTCAGGGTTTGTTGCCCGGTGCCTATAGTCAATGTTACAGGGGTTTTTATCCGGGTTAGGCGGTAAAAGTGTTGGTGCCGGAATCGTAGCCACCCAGGGTAATGGTTAATGTACCGGTACCTATGGTGTCGTCTGCGCTGGGTACGGCCGCTGCCGCTACACTTTGTGCTTTGGCCAGTTGGCTGACTTCCAGGTTGTAAGTGCCCGCTGTGGCCGAAGCGGATGCCGTGGCACTTACGGTGGCTTCTTCCGCTGAAGTGGCTTTTTGCGGATAAAGGTTGGTCAGTTTGGTGAGCTTGGTTGCAGCCGTTTGCAACTCGGAAAAGAATTCTTGATGACTCCATAAATGGAGAGCTTGGTATTAATAGACTGACGCTCATCGGTAATGCGCTGAAGCGGAATTCGCTCGGCATTCATCAAGCCGGAGATAATTCCTTCAATGTCCAGACCCGAGCCGATACCGGCTGAAGAAATAGTTGGCATGGTCTTGCTCCATTAATACCTGATTCGGGTTTTTGTTCACCCAAACCACCAGTTTTTACGCGTGTGCTGTGTGCATGGATGTGGCTATCCAGCATTGTTGGCCCTAAAGCGTGGTATTTCCACACCCCATTTGGCCTACATGGTGTCTAAACTACACCGTTTTAGACACCAGCACGCCCTGCATTTTGTCGATGGCCTTCGACAACTCCACCATTTCCACGGTAGGAATTTGCCGCAACACAGCCTGTGTTTCGCGGTCGATTATTTTAACAATCGGCCGCCCCAGGTCAGAATCCATCTGGAATTGCAAATCCGATTGCGATTTCGAAACAGCCTGGTTGGCTTTCGCCACCATGTCTGCCAATTCGGCCTTGCTGGGCTCTTTCGAGCCATTTGGCAAAGCCGGGCGCTCAGTGCCAGCATCGCCTTTAAGCACGGTCGCGGATTGTCCGGTTTTCAATGCTGCGTTTGCTAATCCACTGATATCCATAATCTTCACCTTCTCAACAGTTTAAGTTGTGGTACTGTCGCCCCTTATTGTAAATTACGGCAGAAATCCGGTTTTCTTCAATAATTTGTGCATTGCCACACAAAATAGTTTTTTCCTGTCCGCCTGCTGACTGGTCTGCTCAACTGTTTGGGCACTGACTGGCTTTTACCCTACTGTTCCATACCCCGGGTCCGAAGACCCAAGGCAGGAGGCTCTACAGCGCGTCAGCTTTTGCTGTTACCTGAACTTATCTAAGTAAACTTAAAACGTTCTGTGGCAACTGGTTGGCCTGGGCCAACATGGCCGTACCAGCCTGCTGAAGAATCTGCGCCCGTGTCAGGTTGGCAGTTTCCTTGGCAAAGTCGGCATCCACAATCCGGCCTTTCGCTGAAGACAGATTGTTGGAACTGGTCGTCAATGAAGAGGCTACCTGCTCCAGCCGGCTCAAACCAGCACCCACCGTGGCGCGCAGATTGGTGATGTTGTCAATCGTGGCGTCAATGTTGGTAATGGCCGTGGTGGCGTTGGCTACTGAATCCACCGCACCCAGATAAGCGGCCACGTTGGCAGCAGCCGGTGTACCGTTGCCCAGCACGGTTTGCAGGTCGTTGCCTGCAGCGTTGCCGTTGTTGGTCAGGTTAACCGCCAGCGTGTCGGTGGTGGCGTTGCCGGTACCGATTTGCAGGCTGGTAGACTTGTTGGCGGCAGCAAAAGTGCTGTTGCCGTTAAACGTGGTACCAAAAGCCACCCGTTGTACTTCAGAAGACAACTCCTGGAATTCACGGTCCAGGTTGGCGCGGTCGGTTGCGTTCAGTGTGCCGTTTTTGGACTGAACTCCCAGTTCACGCATACGTTGCAGGTTATCGGAAATCTTGCCCAAGGCGCCATCGGCTACCTGAAGCAAAGAAATACCATCGTTGGCGTTGCGAGCAGCGGTGTCGAAACCCCGAATCTGGGCTGTCATTCTTTCGGCGATAGCCAGACCAGCCGCATCGTCTTTTGCGCTGTTTACACGCAAGCCTGAAGACAGGCGACCGATGGATGTGTCCAATGAACCTTGGGAACGCCCCAGATTCATTTGTGCGTTTAACGACGCACCGTTGGTATTAATTCCTAACATAATTACCTCCACTAAATGGTTCTCAGAATCTGAAAAATTTCATTGATTCTGAATTCAGGCTATACAGCGTTTTGCTGACAACTCTTTAACGCCAATTAGCAGGTGAACTTTAGGTTAAAAATGATTTTTATTTGTTGGCTAATTGTTTTAGAAATTAAAAAAACCACATTAAATCATGTGGTTGATTTTTTTTAATTGATTGTTATTTTGTTTTTAATGGTTTTTTGAATAAATTTATTTATTAATTTAAAATGATAAATATTTATTTTATTGAAAATAATATTATTGCTTGTCACCGGAAAATAATTTTATTTTCCGGTGACAAGCAGCGATAAGCAACTTAATCAGAGGCTCCTTAAAGTATTACTGCAACAAACTCAGCACATTCTGCGGCAACTGATTGGCCTGAGCCAGCATGGCAGTACCCGCCTGCTGAAGAATCTGCGCCCGTGTCAGGTTGGCAGTCTCCTTGGCATAATCCGCATCCAGAATACGACCCTTGGCCGCACTCAGATTCGTGCTTTGCGTACCAGAAAACTCCACCACCTGCTCCAGGCGGCTTTGCCCAGCACCGATCACAGCGCGTGCATTGGTAATCACATCAATGGCCGCATCAATCGTGGTAATCGCATTGCCCCCGTTGGCAATCGTCGTAATATCCCCAAAATTGGTCGCAATGTTGCCCGCACCGCCCAGCGAAGTCTGTAAATCGTTGCCCCCAGCCGTACCATCGTCGGTCAGGTTCAAAGACAGCGAATCGGTAGTGGCATTGCCCGTACCCACCTGAAAAGTCAGGGTTTTATTGGCCGCAGCGAACAAATCCACCCCGTTAAACTGTGTGCCGGTCGCAATACGCTCCACCTCGGCACTCAATTCCTGGTATTCCCTGTCCAGATTGGCCCTGTCGGTCGCATTCAGCGTTCCGTTCTTGGATTGAATCGACAACTCACGCATACGCTGCAAATTGTCTGAAATCTTGCCCATGGCGCCGTCTGCCACCTGCAGGGCAGAAATACCATCGTTGGCATTGCGGCCAGCCACATCAAAACCCCGGATTTGCGCAGTCAGACGCTCTGCAATGGCCAGGCCAGCGGCATCGTCTTTTGCATTGTTCACCCGCAGGCCTGAGGACAGGCGGGCAATAGAGGTATCCAGAGAGCCACCAGAGGCGGACAGATTCTTTTGAGCGGTCAAGGACGCTACGTTTGTGTTGATTCCTAACATGATTTTCTCCAAGCAAGTGTTTTTTTCAGTTCGTTCGTTTGTATCTGGCAGCCTCTTTGTGCTGCCTTGTGATTTATTTAACGGCGGCTGGTGGGAAACTTGAGGGGAAAGTGTGTTTTTTTATGCAGGCTGGGTTGGCTTAAACGCTTTAAACGCTCTTTCATTGCCTTTTCGCCGCTTGGTGCAGCGCCTTTACGCCGCTTGGTGTAGCGCCTTTTCACCCCAATCCCGGCTTGATGCCCCGGGTTCGAGGACTGTTCGAAACCCCGCCTGCGCTCTCGCTCTGGTCGGCGGCCGTTAACTCGCCCTCGCCCCTGACGGGGCTACGGTGCTCAAACATGCCCGGCCTTCTTCCTCCCGCGCCAAGCGCTTCGGCGGCGAACAGTCTTTTACTCACCCGGGGCAAACAAGCGCGGGCTTGGGGCTTAAGGCAGGGAGTGCTTGGCGGGCTGC
>JAAURO010000248.1 GCA_012032215.1 Limnobacter sp. | reverse complement strand
TGAATGTTGCTTCTAACATGTCAATTACACGAAACTAACCGTGTAATTTCTCGTCCTATCATGAGATTTAGATTTAAAAAAGAGAGACCGCATCGAACCCACCAAATATGCGCCACAGCGAGTTGATCAGAGATTCCTTAAGCAGGCATGCAGGCTGCTTCTTCATTAAAAAACGTTGTGCGGCCGATTTTCTGGTTTTCCCTGCGCGTGATGGCAGGTTGCACAAGCCGCACACGTAGCCGTTGGCCAGGTCGTAGGTGTCGATTACATATTCGCCGTGGCAGCGCGAACAGGGTGTGGTTTTAAGCATGTCTGCTTCAAAAAACTTCACCAGTCTCCAGGCACGCGTAATAGAAAGTACTTCGGGCAAATCCAGCGCATGAATTTGTTCACGGTAAAGCGCGTAAGCCTTAACAATCGCATCCGAAACAGCCATGTTGGTGTTTCTGACCAATTGGCGGAACAGGTTGATAAACAGCGAAGAATGAATATTGGGCTGCCAGGTTAGAAACCAGTCTGTAGAAAAGGGCAGCATGCCTTTGGGGGGCGATTTTTGTTTAATTTCTTTATACAGCCGGATTAAACGCTCTCTGGAAAGCGTTGTTTCCGATTCCAGCACTTGCAAGCGTGCGTCTTGCTGAATGTAAGCAGTGGCCAGTCGAATTTGGGTGGCATCGTTCAGCACCGATTTTTTGGCTTTGGTGATCATGGTGAATTCCTCGGGGCTGTTTGTAGAGTCAGCTGACGTGTGTTTGTGCCAGAGAGCTACCAGCCATTAAAATGGCGGCGTGCATGCCTGAGACCGTGCGATCCTTGGTGTGGCTGCAGAGCAGTTGCCACACGTGCTCATCGTCAAATCGCATGCTGCACATCAGCAGGTTGCCAGAGGCAATGCGCAGTACCTGTGCGGTGGTTAACCGGTCAATCAGATCGGCAACTTCTTCGCCAATGCCCAGGCGAAAGGTGGCTTCTGCCCGGTCTTCACGAATAAGTTGCTGAGCCAGCAACAGGTACGACAAATTGGCTTCCCGAATTTCTTCCAACAGACGACTGCTTTTCATTTGAACATCCTCCGATTCAATGCAAGCGTTGTAAAAAGGCTCTGTTGCATCCCACAAGCAACAATGCCCTTGAACGAATTATCGGTGAATGTGCATAAAATTGAAGTCAGCAAAACTCGGTAATACGGGTCGTGCTAGTGCTCATATGTGCGTAGGAAATTGTCTTACCTGCAAGCAAGGCAGTGTCAGTGCAGCGTAGGGGGCTTGCCTTCGCGGCTCAGGTCGGCCACTACATTGGCGTCCTCGGGCAGTTCTTCATCGGGTGGGTCCAGATCTTGGTCGTTGGAAAACAGCTCTTGGCATTGTTTTTCAGTAAACACGTAGGCCGAGTTGCAAAAATCGCAGTGCACGGTGATGTGGGGGTGTTCTTGCAAGGTGGCATCCACCTCGGTTTGACCCAGACCCAGCAGCATGCGGGCCACTTTTTTTCTGGAGCAGGTGCACTGAAATTCCACCGTCCGCTCGGCAAGTATGTTGGGGGACATATCGGTAAACAGGCGGTAGCACATGTCTGCCATGGGCAGTTTGAGCATTTCTTCGGCGGTGGTGGTGGCCGAGAGTGCAATTAGGCGGTCCCAGCCATCGGCATCGAAGTTTTCAGGGGCATGGCCCCCGTCTTTGGGCATTTGTTGAATCAGCACGCCCGATACCGTTTCCTCGTTGGCAAACAGGTGCAGGCGGGTGTCCAGTTGTTCCGAACTTTTCATGTAGGCTTGCAACGATTCTGCAATGTTTTTGCCCTCCAAAGGCACCACGCCTTGGTACGCCTGCTGACCGGGCAGGCGGTTCTTGGGGTCCAGAATTAAAGCGCAAAGCCCTTTACCCGTGCCATTGAGCAAACTCGTAAAATCGGCGTCTGGGGCAATAAGGCTGTCTTCAGCCAGCTTGACTGTGGCCCGCACATGCAGCTCGTTGGTGCATTCAGCTACCATGAGCCGAACAGGGCCATCGCCCTGAATTTGCAGTATCAACGACCCTTCAAACTTCAGCGAGGCCGAAAGCAATGCGCTGGCCGCTACCAGATGTCCCAAAATTTCCAGCACAGGCTGTGGGTAGTTGTGGTGGGAAACCACGGTTTTCCAGGCTTTGTCCAGCCGTACAATCTGGGCTCGGCATGCTGCCTGGTCAAACAGAAGGGTTCTCAAGTTGTCGGTCATGGCAGGTGCCTCATTTTTACGCTGCGTTGCTTTACATCCTGGATTCAGGCGATGCGTTCCAGCCTGGTTTTAAACAATTCGGCTCTTGTGACGTACATGCTGGCTGTGGCTTTGAGCTTTGCGATTTCCTGTTCTGTCAGGTGGCGCACAATTTTGCCTGGCGAACCAAGCACCAGCGAGCCATCGGGAATTTCCTTGTTTTCTGTCACCAGAGCGCCCGCGCCGATAATACAGTTTTTTCCGATGCGTGCACCATTAAGTACCACCGATCGAATGCCAATCAAACTGCCTTCGCCCACCGTGCAGCCATGCAGGCATGCCTGGTGGCCAATGGTTACATTTTCTGCAATGCTTAACGGCGAGCCAATATCGGTGTGTAGCACCGCACTTTCCTGAATATTGCTGCCCTTGCCAATCAGCAGCAATTCGTTGTCGCCACGCAGCACTGCGCAATCCCACACCGAGGAGTGGGGGTGCAGTCGCACTTTGCCAATAACCACGGCGTGTTCCGCAATGTAGGCGGAAGAATCTATTTCAGGGGTATGGGTATCCAGTCGGTAAACCGCCACAATGTGTTCTCCCAATCAACTGATTTTATGAAGTTTTAAACTATGATGCGTGGTTTGTAAGCAAGGTGCAACCATACCTGTTAACATATTGATTATGAAGAAAATAAATCAACAATTGGGTGAGCAAGAGCTTCGTCAGCTGGCTGCAGGCGCTTTGGCAGAAACCTGCCCGGCACGCAAATGCGAACGGGTGCAGGCCTTGGGTCTGGACTTGCCGGTTAATGCCGTTAAACAACTGGTAGCCAACATGGGCAGGCCTGTCCGGCCAGAACTGGTGCCGCCCCGACAGGTGCCCGCACGCAGCGTACAGTTGCCGCAAGGCCGGGGCATGCTGCTGCATGCTCTGGCACACATCGAATTCAATGCTATTAATCTGGCGCTGGATGCCATGGTGCGCTTTGCGGACATGCCCGATCAGTTTTACCGCGACTGGGCCAAAGTGGCCCGCGAAGAAGCGCTGCACCACACCCTGTTGGTGCAACGCCTGCACGATTACCAATTGGCTTACGGCGATTGCCCGGCCCACGACGGGCTGTGGCAAATGGCAGAAAAAACCAGCGACAGCCTGTTGGCCCGGCTGGCTTTGGTGCCCAGGCTTTTAGAGGCACGTGGGCTGGATGTGTCTCCCGCCATTCGCGACAAACTGCACGCGGCAGGCGACACTGCCAGTGCCGAAGTGCTGGATATTATTCTGCGCGACGAAATAGGCCATGTGCACATTGGCAACCACTGGTTTCATGTGCTGTGCACACAGCAATGCCTGGAACCCATAGCCACCTTCGAGCGTTGCCTGGCCGATTACCGGGCACCCGAGCCCCGGCCGCCGTTTAATTACGCAGCACGTCAGCAAGCCGGTTTTACCGAGCAGGAAATTCAGTGGCTGTACCAGCTGGATTTTGCCCCGCAAACCGAACCCCAGTAGTAGCAGGAACCCCCCATCGCGCAGTTGCTTCCAAAGCCCCTCAAACCATTGATTCGGCAGAACCCCCA
>JAAURO010000247.1 GCA_012032215.1 Limnobacter sp. | reverse complement strand
GAATATTTTTTGGGCGAGGTTGATCGCTTGCGTGGTCTTTATGCGGGCAAGTACTTTCTTGTTGAGAAGGGCCTTGGTCAGCGGTTTGCACTTGCTGATGTTGATAAAGTTCTGGTTTTTTTAATGCGCATTCCAGCAGTGCAAGCATTTGGATTGCTTGTTTTTTGCCAAAAGTCACTTCGATTGCGTCTAGCGTTTTGTAAGCCTGTTCCTCGCTAGGGCTCAATAGGCCGGAAAACAGGTGATTTGCAAGCGCTTTTAGACCTGCGGCTAGTGTAGGGGGATAATCGGCAGTTTGAGCAGGGCGATTGCTGAGCGTCCATGCTTCATTATTTTGGACTGGTGTTTGTGCGGCAGTGTGGCTGACAGGCATGTTTACTTACCTTTGTTTGTTTTAAAAACCTAAGTAACTTTTTGTAATCTGTTGGTTCCCGGTTTGTTTAAATTTATAAAAAGGGCCTTGACCAGACTTTCGCCAGCATATAAAATCTCGCTTCTTCGTCGGGGCATAGCGCAGCCTGGTAGCGCATCTGGTTTGGGACCAGAGGGTCGTGGGTTCGAATCCTACTGCCCGACCATCTTCTCTTGCCTGCACTTCCCACAACATCCAAAACACTCAAGCCCAAAGCGGTTGCGCACGTTGCTGCGCCGAATGCTATAGCTGGAAAATTATAATATGGCATAGGCTTTCCGGTTCTGGTTGCTTGCCATGGCGCTGGGGGAGTCCAGGCTGTTTTTACGGGTACCATTCAAAAACCACATCGCACGTTTGGAGCTAGTCGCAATGGAGGAGGTGGACACCCTGCGCCGCTGGCACACTGATTGAAGATATTCAAGCGCCGATTTTTGTAATAGGTACGGTAAGTTGCATTCAATCAGCAGGTGTAAGATGACAAAAGAAACAAGTTTAAAAGCCAGGGGTTTGTTCATGGTGGCAGGCCTGCTTTGCCTGGCTGTTCTTGCCTTGGGGGCTTTGTTGTGGGAAGTTTCCAGAATCGAGACACTGAAAACCAGTACGGTTGATCGCCTGACCCAAGAGCAGCAGCTCTCTACCATGATTATTCAGGCCAATCACTACACTACAAAAATGGCCTCTGCCTTTAAAAATACGCTGATTCGCGGCATTGTTGAAAAAGATCGGGCGAAATATTCCGGTGAGTTTAAAGAGCATATTGAAGATTTCCACGCTTTGATTAAAAGCATTAGTGCTTTGCCGGTAATTGCCGGTAATTCCAACAGGCAGGCGCAAGTAGCGGCCTGGAGCGATGCTTTTGATGACACGGCTGCCAAATACGCTGCTTCGCTTGCGGGCTTTGACCCGGTAAGCCTGGTGGGCTACATTGCGGCAGACAAAGCGGTGCGCGGTATCGACAGGCCGGTTAAAGAACTGGGTTCAAATATTGAAAAAGAAAGCCAGGAAAGGCTGGATGTTTACACCCGTGAGTTTCAGTCGGGAATTTCAGGTTACCTGAATGAACTCTTTTTGCTGGCTTGTGCAGGGGTTGCTTTGCTGGTGGCTGTGGGTGCAACAGGGCAGTTGTGGTTTGCGGTGTCTATCAAGCGCAAGCTGGGTGCAGAGCCGAACGAACTTGCCCATTTATGGCCCAGATTGCCCAGGGTAACCTGGGCAGGGCTGCCAAGGCTCCCAAAGGCAGTGTTATGGGGCAGGCCGAGCAAATGCGGGTGGGTCTGGTGGCTTTTGGTGGGGGTCGCTGCGCGAGCAGGCTTCTTCAGTAAACGAGGCTATTTCGGGCATTTACACCCGTTTGGACAGATTGAGCAGTGCTGCTGGCGAGCAGACTCAGGCCAGTGCTTCGATGGCTTCGGGTGTGGAAGAAATGTCGGCGTCGATTCAACAGGTGTTTGATTCTGCGGACAACACCGAGCAGGCGGCGTCTCATTCGTGCAGGGTGTCGAACGAGGGGCTTTCTGTAGTGAATCAGGTGGCTATCGATATTAAAGAGACGGCCACGGGCGCTAGCAGACTGAGCAAACAGATTGATACCCTGGGTGAACAGTCTGAAAAAATCTCTCGTATTATTCAGGTGATTGAAGAAATTGCCGGGCAAACCAATCTGCTGGCTTTGAATGCGGCCATTGAGGCGGCACGTGCCGGTGAGCAGGGCCGTGGGTTTGCGGTGGTGGCCGATGAGGTGCGCCAGCTGGCTGAACGCACCACCAAATCGACTACGGAAATTGAGCAAATGGTGTCTGCCATTCAGAAGGGTACGCGCCAGGCGGTGACTGAAATGAACCAGCTGAGCACCCAAACTGAAGGTTGCCTGGAGCGTGTGGGGAAAACCGAAGACGTGATGAATGAACTGAAAACCCAGGCTGAGCACGTCAGCAAGATGGTGTCGGATGTTCGGGTGGCGTTGGAAGAGCAGAAATCGGCTGCCCATGCTTTGTCGGAACAGGTGGACAATTTGGTTAGCCATTTGGACAGCAATGCAAATAGCCAAGGCGATATCAAGCAGGCGTTGAGCACTTTAAGGGGGTCTTCCAAGGTGCTTTCTGAAAGTGCAGGGAAGTTTTCTGTGGCTTGATTTTTTTAAACATTCCAGTTTTCAAGATATGTATACAGAGAATAAGGATTTAAAAAACTGATTGAACTTTTCGTGGCTTTTTGTTCCTCAATGAATGTGGTTGGCGAACATGGAGATGACAATGGTTGCAGTGAGTTCTACCCCCCCCCTAATAGTGAGTACCATGTCTCCACCCCTGGTGAGGATGGGAAGAGAGTTGAATACAAAACCCTCCCCCAGGTTTCAGGGTGGCTGGAGAATCACGGATTTAGCAGTCAAGAGGGCGGTCAATTGGAAGACAAGTTTATTCGTGGTTACCTTATGGACAAAGGTATTCTAGTCAAAGGCGAAGATGGCAACCTGCACTTGGCGCCCGGTAAAAACCTGGGTGACTTGCGGCAGGGTATTCAGGATGCCAAAGGCGAGAAAAAATTTGAACAGGCGAAGGAAGATGGTTCAGAAGATAGCTGGCGCAGAGTCTGGGATCAGCAATTTAAAGACCTCTAAAGCCTGGGTCTCCTAACTACGCCGCTTTATGGTTGGTTTGGCTCAGAAGGTGTAGCGTGTAAAAACGGGTTGTTTTGCATGTTAATGGCGATCAAAAAAGCCCTTGGAGTGTCCAAGGGCTTTTTAATGGGCGAAGGGGGTGTTGCCCCCTTCAGAGACTGCGGCTTACATCATGCCGCCCATGCCTCCCATTCCACCCATGCCGCCCATTCCACCCATGTCTGGCATGCCGCCGCCAGCTGGTTTTTCTTCAGCCAGTTCGGCTACCATGCAATCGGTGGTGAGCATGAGCGAGGCCACAGAAGCGGCGTTTTGCAAGGCTGTGCGAGTTACCTTGGTGGGGTCTAGAACGCCCATGTCTACCATGTCGCCGTATTCGCCAGTGGCGGCGTTGTAGCCGTAGTTGCCTTCGCCAGCGATAACTTTGTTAACCACTACAGAGGCTTCTTCGCCAGCGTTGGTAACAATCATGCGCAGCGGCTCTTCCATGGCGCGCAGCACAATTTTAATGCCGGCGGTCTGGTCGGGGTTGGCACCTTGCAGGTTGGAAATTTTGCTGCGTGCACGTAGCAGGGCTACGCCGCCACCTGGCACGATGCCTTCTTCCACGGCTGCACGTGTAGCATGCAGGGCGTCTTCCACGCGGGCTTTTTTCTCTTTCATTTCCATTTCGGTGGCAGCGCCTACCTTGATTACCGCTACGCCACCAGCCAGTTTTGGCCACACGTTCCTGCAGTTTTTCGCGGTCGTAATCGGAGGTGGAT
>JAAURO010000005.1 GCA_012032215.1 Limnobacter sp. | reverse complement strand
CGTTCAAACTGGCTGGGACATTTCCGGGGTTTGTGCTCATTGTGTGCTCCACTTGTTGGCGTGTTGGTTCAGATTCATTTGGTTTCTCCACTTATTGGGTGTCTTGGCCAACATAGCCAGACACCTCCAGATCGAACCCGGTCATGCTAGGCATTTTTCGGGGACGCGACAACAACTTCATTTTTTAAACGTGCAAATCGCGCAGAATTTGTGCGCCTACGCCGTAAGTGCGTAAGTCCTGGCTGGAACCCGCGCCTTTGCGCGCGGCAAAGCCAGTTTGCTCGACTTCATCGAGCCATTGAAACTGCCCCAGCAAACGCTCGGAAGACACCTCGCAATTGAGCAGAACCACCACACCGGCACCAGCCTCTACAATTTTTTGCTGGGCGGCGGCCACAGAAAATGAATGCCCCGAAAGCCCGACTTCCAGCACATCCAGCAAAGAGGTGGGTTCGTGCACACGCACCAGCACCTCCTGCTGGGGGTCAATGGTGCCATACACCAAAGCCAGGTGCGTAGCGCCCGTGGGAATATCGCGGTAAGCCACGCATTCAAACTGGCCAAAAGCAGTGTGCAGCGGGCGACTGTGCACCCGCTCTACCAGCGACTCGTTGGCGCTGCGGTGCTGAATCAGATCGGCAATGGTGCCTATTTTTAATTGGTGTAACTTCGCAAACTCAATGAGATCAGGCAGGCGTGCCATGGTGCCATCGTCTTTCATGATTTCGCAAATTACAGAGGAGGCAGACAGCCCAGCCATGGCCGCCAAATCGCAACCTGCTTCGGTGTGGCCAGCACGCATGAGCACCCCCCCATTGACAGCCGACAGCGGAAACACATGCCCTGGCTGCACCAGGTCTTCGGGCTTGGCCTGGCGGTTAACCGCCACACGAATGGTGTGCGCACGATCTGCCGCCGAAATACCAGTAGACACGCCCTGTGCGGCCTCGATGGACACCGTAAAATTGGTGCCATACGAGGCGCTGTTTTTTGCCACCATGGGACGCAGCCCCAGCTCGTTGCAACGCGATTCGGTAAGGGTAAGACAAATCAGCCCACGACCAAACCTGGCCATAAAATTAATGGCGTCAGGCGTGACGAAATCGGAAGCCAAAACCAGATCACCCTCGTTCTCGCGGTCTTCTTCGTCCACCAGAATTACCATACGGCCCTGCCGCATTTCCTGGATAATTTCCGTAATCGGACTGATTGCCATACCTGTTTTCCTACCAACCAATATTCTGTAAAAAACGCCGCTTTACATGCTAGCGCACCAACCGCGGCCTATTGTAAACCCATGCAAGGCATGCAGCCACAACCCAGGGGAGAACCGATGCCCCCCAAAGGGCAAACCAGATTGTCTGGCCATAACGCACAAAGAAGGTAAGCCCCAGCGCACCAGGCACCCTTTCGGACCACACCAGCTGCTTGTGGCTTTGTATGCGGTGCAACCATTGACCTTCCGGCCCAATTACGCCAGAGACCCCGGTGTTGGTTACCCGCACCAAAGGCTTCCGGTGCTCTGAAGAGCGCGCACGCCCCATTTGCGCGTGTTGTTCAAGCGCCAGGGATTTGCCAAACCACCCCAGATTGCTGACATTCAGCAAATGTGTGGGCTCAGCCCCCTTGTGTGCCGCCTGTGCAGCAAGGGCTGCAAATTCGCCAGAAAACGTGTCTTCATAGCAAATACCTGCCAGCAAATGGCTTTGCCCCTGCGAAAACACCCGCACCGCGCCATGCCCATGGGTAAAGTCGCTCATAGGCATTCGCAAGGCATTGACAAACCACCGATAACCCCACGGCACAAACTCGCCCAAGGGCACCAGGTGGCGTTTGTCGTGCCGGATTGCCGGGTAAAGCAACTGCATGTCGTCTTCATTTCCATGAATTTGCACAATCGAATTGAAGTATTCGTGGTGGTCTTCAATGGCTGCACCAGTTAGCACGCTTACTTCGGGCGCGGCGGCAATTTCCCGAAACTGTTCGCGCCAGTAAGCCGGAGAATCCGACCACAACAGGGGGCTTACCGTTTCAGGAAACAACACCAAGCCCTTGGGGCCCAGCAGCAAAGCGGCGTTTTTCCCCATGGAGAAAAGCCGGTTCATATTAGACCCGATTTGCTGTGGATCAAACTTGATGCTTTGATCCACGTTGGGCTGCACCCCGGCCACAGCCAAGGCAGGCGTGGACCGATACACAGGCGGGTTACGCACTGCCCACACCACAGACAAGCCAAGCACAAGCGCCAAACCGACCTTGGCACCGAACACGCGCTTGCCCACGCGTGGCCATGTTGGCCGGGCAAGTGTTGCTGGCAAAACAAGCTCGCGCAGCCAACCCAAACCCAGCAAAACCACCCACAAAGCCCCATAACTGCCCAACCAGGGCAACAGGTTGTTGAATGGGGAATCCACCAGGGCATCGCCCAGGCTGAGCCAGGCAAAACCATACTGAAAAGACCCACGCCACCATTCAGTAAAGGTCCACAAGGCCGCCCACACCGGCACCAGCAGCCAGCCACGCCAAGCCCAATGCGAGGGGACAGCCTTCTGGGCCAGGTAATACAGCATGGCAGCCAACACCGGGTACTGCGCCAGCAAAGCCGAATAAGCCAAAATGGCTGCCACCGCCAAACCCACAGGCAAACCGCCGTAGGTGTGCAAACTGACATACAACCACCCCGCCCCCGTGGCAAACACCACCACCCCAAACACCAGACCCGCACGGGCAGCCTGCCCCAAGGTTTTGCAGTGCTCGATAAGCAAGGGCAAAAGCAGCAAACTGCACAGCCCCACATACCACTCAGAAAACGGAGAAAACGACAGCACCCACGGCGCAGCCAGAAAGGCCGCCCCGGCCAACGCCGAAAACCTCGATAAAAAAACGTTCACGAACCAGTGGCTTGATTGCTGGAAGAAGAATAGTGCGACAGATCAGGAGAATCAGACACATCAGCCCCGGAAGAATCGGACAGCTTTTCCACCTTGACCACATGCAGGCGACGGGCATCGGCCCGAATGACCTCAAACTTCATGGGCGGCAACACAATGACCTCGCCACGGCGAGGCACACGCCCGAGATGATCCGACAACAAACCGCCCAAGGTATCGGATTGTTCATCCTGAAAATCTGTGCCAAATACTTCGTTGAACTGCTCCAGTTCGGTAACCGCACGCACGCGGTACACACCGGCTTGATCGCCTTCAAGGCCCACAATATTGCCAGCCTCTTCATCAAAGTCGTATTCGTCTTCGATGTCGCCAACAATTTGCTCCAGCACGTCTTCAATGGTGACCAAACCAGCCACGCCGCCGTACTCATCGACCACCAGGGCAATGTGGTTGCGGTTTGCGCGAAAATCGCGCAGCAGCACATTCAGGCGCTTGCTTTCTGGAATAAATACCGCTGGGCGCAGCATGTCGCGCAGATCCACATCGGAATTAAACTGGCACTGCAGCAAATCTTTGGCCAGCAACACGCCAATCACGTGGTCGCGGTTGTTCTCGAAAACAGGAAAGCGCGAATGCGCGGTCTGCACCGCAAAATTGACCACGGACTCCAGGGAGTCGGCGATGTCTATCATGTCCATTTGGGCGCGGGGAATCATGATGTCGCGGGCGGCAAGCTCGCCCACTTGCATAACCCCTTCTATCATGGAGAGCGCATCGGCATCCAGCAGATTGCGTTCGTGCGCCTGCTGGAGAACTTCCAACAGCTGCTCGCGATCTTCTGGCTCGCGCAGAAGCATCCACGAGAGGCGTTCCAGCAGCCCCCGCTCACGGGGTGACGAGGACTGCGATTGACTGGAATCTGACATAAATGAGGAAAAACCTCTTCACTACCTTAACGCTCGTAAGCATACCTGAAATCAGGCCCGAGCGATAACCTCTCCTCGCAAGGAGTGAGGCAAAGCTTCGGTTATGTGAACCTGAACCAGATTGCCGATTAAGCGAGGATGGCCCTTGAAGTTAACCACCCGGTTGTTGTCTGTGCGTCCGCACAGTTCTTCGGGGTTCTTTTTGGACGGACCTTCCACCAGAATACGCTGCTCGCTGCCCACCATGGCGTGGCTGATTTCAGCGGCAAAGCCCTCGATGGTTTTTTGCAGACGGGCCAAACGCTTCAGTTTGGTGGGGTGATCCACTTTGTCTTCCAGATCAGCCGCCGGGGTACCTGGCCTGGGGCTGTACACAAAAGAAAACGAGGTATCAAACCGCAATTGCTCAATGAGCTGCATGGTTTTTTCAAAATCGTCTTCGGTTTCACCGGGAAAACCCACGATAAAATCGCTGGACAGCGCCAAATCAGGCCGAATGGCCCGCAAGCGCCGAATAACCGATTTGTATTCCAGCGTGGTGTAGCCGCGCTTCATGGCAGCCAAAATGCGGTCAGAACCCGCCTGCACCGGCAAATGCAAATGGCTGACCAATTTGGGCAAAGTGGCATAGGCATCAATGAGGCGCTGGGTGAACTCTTTGGGGTGAGAGGTGGTAAAACGAATGCGCTCTATGCCTGGAATTTCGCTGACGTATTCCAGCAACAGGGCAAAGTCGGCAATGTCGCTGGTTTCCGCCATTTTGCCCCGGTAGGCATTCACATTCTGGCCCAGCAAATTCACTTCTTTTACCCCCTGGTCGGCCAAATCGGCAATTTCAGTGAGCACATCTTCCAGCGGACGCGAGATTTCTTCCCCCCGGGTGTAGGGCACCACACAGAAACTGCAGTACTTGCTGCACCCTTCCATAATGGAAACAAAGGCGGTGGCCCCGGTGGTTTTGGCCAAAGGCAGGTTGTCGAATTTTTCGATTTCAGGGAAAGAAATATCGACCTGGGGCCGGTTTTGTGCACGGCGCGCAGCGATAAGCTGCGGCAAACGGTGCAGGGTTTGCGGACCAAACACCACATCCACAAAGGGTGCCCGCTTCACAATGGCCTCGCCCTCCTGGCTGGCCACACAGCCACCAACGCCTATGACCAAATCGGGATTTTGTTCTTTCAGGTGGCGCACCCGGCCTAAATCGCTAAACACCTTTTCCTGGGCTTTTTTCGCGTACAGAGCAAGTGTTGAACAAAAATCACATCGGCGTTATCTGGGGTTAACGTGCGCTCAAGTTGATCAGAATCACCAAGAATGTCTGCCATTTTGTCTGAATCGTATTCATTCATCTGGCAACCGAAAGTTTTGATGTAGAGCTTGCGTTTGGGCAGCACTTCTGGCTGTTGCGACAACGGGGCAATCGTATCGCCAGTAAGCGCTGCACTGCTTGAGGCTGAGGCCAACGGCTGGCTGGCATTCAGCCCATCAGGCAAAGGGGGGTCAGTGTGCTTCATAAAATGGCCTTTAAAACACGGAGTCGTTGTTGAATCGGTGCGTGTTAGGGGCATTTGGCGTGATAAACGCCAGAAAAAGCCCACCCAGAAAATCTGGGGCTTTGATTTTAGCACTTTTGCCGCTTGGCTGCAGGGCTTGCTGGCTGCGGCGAACCAACGTCTGGAGACTCCCCCGTATGTACTGTATTTACAGTGCGTTCTACCTCATTACCTGTTCCATCTTGTGACTGGTAAGAGAATTTTGGCACCGGCGTGCTGCTTGAGGATTTTTTCAGCGAAACAAGCTGTTTTAGAACACTCTCGACGGCTATGCCAGAATCCCCGAAGTAAATACTCAAGTCAGGGCACAATCTAAAAATACTTTCCGGCAGGGAAGTAAGCTTTTTGCAGCCGCCCAAACAGAAATTTCCTCGCAACGCCTGCAGGTTTCCGATTTCTTCTGGCAAGTGGGTTAGTTCCGAACAATTGGTCAGCAAGAAAGTTTTCAGGGCCTGCAGTTGCCCCAAACTCTCCGGCAAGGTAGTTACACCACAGCTATCCATCCACAGGGTTTCTAAAGACTGCAGCTGACCAATTGGAGCGGGCAAGGTACGCAGGCTCTCACAGCCGTGTAGATCGAGTTTTCTTAAACCACGCAACTGGCCGATTGTATCAGGCAGTTCAATCAATTTTTCAGACTTACGCACGCAGAAATTCGTTACGGATGGTAGCAATGGAATCATCAAATTGAGCAATCGGGCTGTAGACTCATCTGAAAAATCTCCCGGTGTTGGTAACAGGCAAAAACTCTCCAATACACTTCTTTGAAAAGTACAAGACGCCGCTGAAGCCGTATCTGAAGCCGTATCTGAAGCCGTATCTGAAGCCGTATCTGAAGCCGTATCTGAAGCCGTATCTGAAAAATCATCTGGAATATCACAGGAACTCATTTCCAGAGTTTTCAAAACACCGAAGCCACCAACCAGCCACTCCACAACGTCTGGGGACATGTGGCAACGCGTCAGATCAAGATGACGAAACGGCGAAAAATGCGCAAAAAGTGTTTTCAGGGACTCAGGCAAGCGCCTCATATTTTCATGAATATGCGCAATCCTTATTAAAGCGTCCGGCCCTTTTGTATTGAGGCCATACAGTGCACCAAAAGGGTTATTAAACACTTCATCCAATAGGTCGAAGTCAATCAACTTGAGAGTCAGGCAGTAGGGATGTGAAGAATAACAACCCAAGGAGGGCGAAGAGCGTATGAATCGCTGGATTTCCTCTTTGAGCTCGTTTTCATTAGGATTGTTAGTCGGTGGAGAGTTCAACCATTCTTCCAACTTACCGACCTTGGGGTTGAGTGATTGTGTAGCACGCGTTATTAAGCCGGTTGGGGGGATTTGATGGACAGAATCAGAAAGCGTGGTTGCAGCCCGCTGCATAGGCAATACAGCCGGAGAATCAGGATGGGTATCTGGTGACGCAGCATTTAGGGGGCCTGCCGAATCGGGAATACCAGATATACGAGTTGTTGACATGATTAGCACAAAAACCAAAGCATAAAAATCTTTGTACCAACCATTGAATAAGAGTTCCTTTTAAAATTCAAAGGGTTTCTGGAAATTTAAGGAACCTCTGATTAACTCCGCGGATGCAGGTTTAAGGGGGAGTATGGATTGCCAAGCGCCTTGCAAAAAGCGCAGTGATATCAAGTGTTCTCGCAAGCATTTTTGGAAGGCGCCTGCGCTCGAATTCACCAAATATGCGCCATAGCGAGTTGATCAGAGGTTCCTTAAGCAGGCGTGCCGGTAAAGTTGCTACAATCCGAAAGTTTCTTTGTGGATGCTGCCATGTCAAGTTTTTTTGAACAACGTTCGCGGTCCTTGCGCAATGTGCACAAGTCGGTCACTTTAAGCCTGCCCTCTGCAGATGCCCTGCTTTCCGAGATCGACCGTGCCCTGCGCATTCTTTCCACGCAAGCGCACGCCACACGGCCTAGCCCAGCCCAGCACATTCCCCAGCCAGAATCGTTAAGCGATACCGAAAAAAAGCCGCAATTGGCATGATGCGAGTGAACCACGTGGGTGAGATCTGCGCACAAGCCTTGTACCAAGGCCAAGCGCTGGCCAGCCAGAATGCCCAAAAAAAGCCCTGTTTAAAAAGGCCGCCCGGGAAGAAACCGATCACTTGGCCTGGACCCACCAACGCCTGACTGAACTAGGTGGCCGCCCCAGCCTGCTCAACCCGGTGTGGTATGCAGGCGCTTTTTCGCTGGGTGTTTTGGCCGGGCAGTTTGGCGATGCGGTTAGCCTGGGGTTTGTGGCTGAAACCGAAAAACAGGTGGAAAACCACCTGGATGCCCACCTGCAACGCCTGCCAGCACAGACCTAGCCTCGCGGGCCATTGTTGAACAAATGAAACAGGATGAAATCGAGCACGGCCAAACTGCGCTTCAACACGGCGGGAAACCACTGCCGTTGCCTGTGCGCCTTGCCATGCGCGCCATGGCAAAAATCATGACCACTACCGCACAAAAAATTTGACCATATAGCAGGAAAACTGTGATATGGCATAAGTTTTGCAGTTCTTTCTTGCGATGGCACTGTGGGGTGTGGCACCCATTACACAGGGTGGGAATTTTGCTCGATATGCAGGCTTTGCCGTTTCATTGACTGGGGCCAGAACAAAAACACAAGGGGTAGCCTTGGTGAACAAAGTCAGAATGATGGACTTGGTTGCACGCAAGGCTCGAAAAGTAGACACTGTCCCGGCTGAGGCAATTGCCGCGGCCTTGGGGCGGCTAAATGCTCTATGATACAGCCTTGCGTGATATTCAGGAGCTTAAGGAACGCGGTATCTTTATTCAGAACCCCGGTGGTGGACGTAGCACAAGTTACAGGCTGCCGGATCGCGAAGAATGATACGTTTCTTAGTTAACTGATTGGTTTTTAAGAAACCTTTGATACCTTCGCACTCCTGCATCAATCCCAATTCAACGCCCCACCGGTTTGATACTCCGTCACCCTTCTTTCAAAAAAGTTGGTTTCTTTTTTCAAGTCCATCATCTCAGACATCCACGGAAAGGGGTTGGTAGCCCCCTCGTACAGCGTGCCCAGGCCAATTTGGTTGGAGCGGCGGTTGCAGATAAATTTCATGTATTCCATGAACTGCTGGGCATTGAGGCCCAGCACACCGCGGGGCATGGTGTCGATGGCGTAAGCGTGTTCCAGTTGCACGGCCTTTTTAAACATGTCCTTGATTTCTTCTTTCAGTTCTGAAGTCCACAGATGGGAGTTTTCCAGCTTCACGGTGTTAATCAGATCAATGCCGAAGGTGCAGTGGGCGGATTCGTCGCGCAAAATGTACTGAAATTGTTCGGCAGCGCCAATCATTTTGTTTTGGCGGCCCAAAGCCAAAATTTGCACAAAGCCCACGTAAAAAACATGCCTTCCATAATGCAGGCAAAGGCAATGAGCGATTTCAGCAAGGTTTGGTCGGCTTCTGGCGTGCCGGTTGTAAAGTTGGGGTCGGTGAGCACCTCTATAAACGGAATTAAAAAATCGTCTTTGGCTTTAATGCTGGGTATTTCGTTGTAGGCGTTGAAGGTTTCTGCTTCGGGAATGCCCAGGCTTTCCACAATGTATTGGTAGGCGTGGGTGTGAATGGCTTCATCAAATGCCTGGCGTAGCAAAAACTGGCGGCATTCGGGCGCGGTAATGTGGCGGTAGGTGCCCAGCACAATGTTGTTGGCAGCCAGCGAATCTGCCGTTACAAAAAAGCCCAGATTGCGTTTTACAATGCGGCGCTCGTCGTCAGACAAGCCGTTGGGGTCTTTCCACAAGGCGATGTCGCGGTCCATGTTGATTTCTTGCGGCATCCAGTGGTTGGCACACTGGCTGAGGTATTTTTCCCAGGCCCATTTGTATTTAAAGGGCACAAGCTGGTTGACGTCGGTTTGACCATTAATCACGCGCTTGTCTGCGGCGTTTACGCGCTGCGCTGCGCCTTCGGCCGGTGTGGGTGCAGCGGGTTTGCTGGTTTTGTTCAACTTAGTGGATTGCACCGCCTTTTGGTACAGGCTGGGCTTGCTGGCATGAAAGGGGGCAGCAGGCTCGGCTGCTTGTGCCGCGGCCCGTGGGGCTGTTTTGTCTGCGCCCATGGCTGCGTCAAAATCGTCGTCCCAAGTCAACATAGTATTCGCTCCTTAGAAAACAAGACCGGAGTCTGGGTGTATTCATTCACCAGGTTTACAAGCCGGGCTTGTAAACCTGAATTATGCAACCGGGGCCATTGTGTTGCCACCGTGTGCATTTTACTGGCAGGCCTCGCATTCATCAAAACCGGGGTCGCCGGGACGCATCATACAGGCCTTGCCCTCCGGTTCTGGCATGGTGGGTGCTGCAAAAGCGCTGGCCGAATCAGCGTTTGCGGCAGAGCCACCAGCCATACCAGATTGCCCGGTACCGCCAGCCCTAAAAGACGAGCCTTCTGTGCCCGAAGACACAGAGTTCAATTCGCCACCACTCAGGGTGGATTTTTCTGCGTGGGTTGCACCTATGGTGCGCAGGTAATAGGTGGTTTTCAGGCCGCGCTTCCAGGCTAGGGTGTAGGTGTCGTGGAGTTTTTTACCGGACACCCCAGCCATGTAAATGTTCAGGCTTTGAGCCTGGTCTATCCATTTTTGGCGGCGCGCTGCGGCCTCTACCAACCAGCGTGGGTCCATTTCAAAGGCGGTGGCATACAGGCGTTTGAGGTACTCGGGAATGCGGTCTATTTTCATGACCGATCCGTCGAAGTACTTCAGGTCGGAAATCATGACTTCATCCCAGAGATCCAGCGCCTTGAGATCGCGTACCAGGTACTCGTTCACAATCGTGAATTCGCCAGAAAGATTCGACTTCACGTACAGGTTCTGGAACGTAGGCTCGATAGAAGCCGATACACCAATAATGTTGGAAATGGTGGCCGTGGGCGCAATGGCCACACAGTTGGAATTGCGCATGCCATGTTTGAGAATGCGCGAACGCAGGGCATTCCAGTCGAGCCGTTCGGTGGTGTCTACTTCCACATGACCACCACGTTGCTCTTCCAGCAGCTTGAGTGAATCCAGTGGCAAAATGCCCTGATCCCACAGCGAACCTCTGAACGAACTGTACGCACCCCGTTCTTTGGCCAGTTCGGTAGAAGCCGAGTACGCGTAGTAGCAAATGGCTTCCATGGACTCATCGGCAAATTCCACCGCTTCGCGCGAGGCATAGGGCTTGCGCATCAGGTGCAGCGCATCCTGAAAACCCATCATGCCCAATCCTACCGGGCGGTGACGCACGTTGGAGTTGCGGGCTTTGGCCACGGCGTAGTAGTTGATGTCGATGACGTTATCGAGCATGCGCATGGCGGTGCGAATGGTGGTTTGCAGCTTTTTGTGATCAACCACCCACGCGCCATCGTCGGTGCGCATTAAATGCTTGGGCAAATTGACCGAACCCAGGTTGCACACGGCAATTTCGTTGTCGTCGGTGTTCAGGGTAATTTCTGTGCACAGGTTTGATGAATGCACCACGCCCACGTGCTGCTGGGGGCTGCGAATGTTGCAGGGGTCTTTGAAGGTGATCCAAGGGTGACCTGTTTCAAACAACATGGACAACAGTTTTTTCCACAATTTATCGGCAGACACGGTTTTAAACAGCTTGATTTCGCCACGGCGCGCTTTTTCTTCGTAAGCCACGTAGGCTTTTTCAAAAGCCTGGCCGTACAAATCGTGCAAATCGGAGCAATCGGAAGGCGAGAACAGCGTCCACTCGCCCTCTTCCAGCACGCGCTTCATGAACAAATCAGGCACCCAGTTGGCGGTGTTCATGTCGTGGGTGCGGCGGCGGTCGTCGCCGGTGTTTTTGCGCAATTCCAGAAACTCTTCGATATCCAGGTGCCAGGTTTCCAGATAGGCACACACGGCTCCCTTGCGTTTGCCGCCCTGATTAACGGCCACCGCGGTGTCGTTGACCACTTTCAGGAAAGGCACCACGCCTTGCGATTTGCCATTGGTGCCTTTAATGTGGCTGCCCAGTGCGCGCACGGGTGTCCAGTCGTTGCCCAAGCCGCCCGCAAACTTGGAAAGTAGCGCATTTTCTTTGATGCCTTCGTAAATACCATCGAGGTCATCGCCAATGGTGGTGAGGTAGCACGAAGACAACTGAGAGCGAATGGTGCCGCTGTTAAACAGCGTAGGCGTAGAGCTCATGAAGTGGAAGGTGGACAGCACTTCGTAAAATTCGATGGCGCGCGCCTCGCGGTCAATTTCGTTGAGGGCGAGGCCCATGGCCACACGCATGTAAAACGCCTGGGGCATTTCAATACGGGTGCCATCAATGTGCAGGAAATAACGGTCGTACAGGGTTTGCAGACCCAAATAATCAAACTGTAAATCGCGTTCGTATTTCAGGGCTTTGCCCAGTTTTTTAAGATTGAACTGCAGCAGCCTGTTGTCGAGCAGACCAGCTTCCACACCTTGTTTAATGAATGTGCCGAAGTAATCGGGGTAGGCGGTTTTCATGTCGTCCTGCGCAATTTCACGGCCCACAATTTCCTTGCGAATCGTGTGCAGCAGCAGGCGTGAAGTTACATAGGTGTAGTCAGGCTCGGTTTCAATCATGGCACGGGCGGCCAGCACGGCAGACTTGTAGACCTCAGCCACGCTCACCCCGTCGTACAGGTTTTTCAGGGTTTCTTTCAGGAGGTGCCCGGTGTTGATGTTTTGCAGATTAACGGCTGCAGCTTCAATCAGGGCTTTCAGGCTTTCTACATCAAGCGGGCGAACCACCTGGCCATCGGTCACATTCAGTGCGTGCTGCTCGGCTTTTTCCACCTGCTGCTGGGCGCGCTCCTGGGCGCGGCGTTCACGGTACAACACGTAAGCGCGAGCCACATCGTGCTCGCCAGAGCGCATAAGCGCCAGCTCCACCTGATCCTGAATGTCTTCAATGTGAAAAATGCCACCCGAGGGCTGGCGGCGTGCCAAGGCATCCACAACGGCTGCCGTGAGTTGTTCCACCACGCTGCGTACACGCGCAGAAGCGGCGCCCTGCCCCCCGGCTACCGCCAGAAACGCTTTGGTCATCGCAATGTTGACTTTACCCGGCTCGAAACCCACCACCGACCCATTGCGGCGAATGACCTTGTAAATGGCGTACGGGTTGTTTTTACATGGGCAGAGGGTTGGTCTGGGCTGGCTGAAAAAGGTGCAGATTCAGCAATATCAACGGTTTCTTGACCAGTTTGCATGCGCGTTTCTCCCTGCGAAATACGTGTTGTTTATTACGAAACAGCCCTGAATGGCTTCATGAGAGGGCTTGGTGCCGGGGCTTGTGACTGCACCCGCTGAAATACCATATATTGTGTTTGTTTCGCCCTGTTAAACAAATTGTAGTGGTTCGCCCAGTAAAAAACAACTGATTTTTTTCCACAATTTACCCACAGAGTTGTGCACAGTGCACAAGGTGGGGACAAGCTGTGGACAACTTTTCCAACCAGGAAAGAACTGTTTTTCAGAGCAGGCGGTAAGTGTTTGGTTTTCGGATTAAATGCCACTCGAAGAAGGGGCCAGGATCGGTTTTTCGGGTGGGGGCAATCTCGGAATGGGCGAACGCAAATTTCAGTGGATAACTTGCCTTGAGCTGTTTTATTAACGGGTAAAGTGCTGCCATTTGTGGACAACTAAAGGGGGTATACACATCGCCCACCAGTTCGATGCCAATCGAAAAATCGTTGAAATTGCTGCGCCCCATGGCAGCGCTTTGACCAGCATGCCAAGCCCGCTTATTGCACGGCACACACTGATGCACCTGCCCCTGTCGGTCTATCACAAAATGGCTGGAAACCTTCAGCCCGGCAAGCTGCGTAAACTCGGGGTGAGCGGTGTAATCAAGCCGGTTTTGAAACAAGGCCAAGGGGGCGGCAGCACTGGTGGCACGCTCGGGCAGGCTTATGCAGTGAATCACCAGGCTATCGATGGCCAAACCCGTGGGGCGCTCATTGAAATTGGGACTGGGCACCACCTGCAAGCCGGGCAGACCTAGCCAATCAGACTTACCCATTACACTTTCACCCGTTCCCCTGCCGCCTTGGCGTGGTGAGCGTTGCAATAGAAGCGCCCTTGCAGCATAACCCCGGCTGAAAGCGGAGAATACGCACCGCACAAGCGGCAGGGATAAATAGTCTGCTCTACTTTGGGCAGTTGCGATTCAGGCGTGGTATTTGCAAACCCGGCTCGGGATTTCCAGCGTTTGAACAGCAACCACAACACCCCCGCCAACAGCGCGAAAAAAAGAAGGCGACCCATGTTACACACCTTGCTTTAAAATGAACTCAAACACAAACTGTGTACCGAAGTACGCCAGCACCAGCACGGCATAACTGCCCAAGCACCAGCGCAAGGCCTGTCTTCCACGCCAACCCGCCAGCAGCCGTCCGCCCAGCAAACAGGCAAACGACACCCACGAGACTACCGCAAACACGGTTTTGTGATCAAAGGCAAGCGCCTGGCCGGACCAGCGCTCGGCAAACACCACACCGGTAAGCAGCGTAAAGCTGAGCAACACAAACCCGGCCCACAGCTGTCGAAACAGAGTGGATTCCATGGCCACCAGTGAAGGAAGCTGATCGAGCAGCCGCTCCTGAAACCGCCTCCCCGAATCGTGGGCAGGCCGATGCAATACTTTTTCTTGCCAGGCCATGATACCTGCGTGCAAGGCAGCAATCCCCAGCAAGCTATAGGCAGCAATGGCCACCACCAAATGCAGCCTGAACATCCACGCACCACTTACCGGCAACACCGATTCCTGGGGCGCAAAAAAAGGCAGCGAAAACACCAGCCCGCACAGCGGAAACAGCACCATTTCCTGCACTGCCACAGGCGCGGCAAAACCCTCTGCAAAAGCAGCCAGCGATGCCACCCACATTACACACATCAGACCCGTTACAAAACCAAAGTGCAAGCCATCGGGCTGAAACAGCACGCCATACAAACCCAGGCCCCCAAAACACAAACCCAGCGCGGCCAAACCCCTGCCCAGCCAAGCCGGACAATGCCCATTGCCAAACACACGCAGCGCCGCCAATCCACCGGAAGCAGAAAACAAGGGCACCGCCAACGCGTACAATAGAAGGTTATTCATGCTTTCAGTGTACTGCATCCGTCCCACGTGCGGCGGGGCTGCTGGAAGTTTGCGTCACTCTGCAAAAAACCAGGTAGCTGCCATGTTTGAGAATCTGTCCGATCGGCTAACGCGTGTTGTTAAAAACATCAAGGGCGAAGCCCGTATCACCGAATCCAACACCCAGGAAATGCTGCGCGAGGTGCGTCTGGCGCTTCTTGAAGCCGATGTGGCCCTACCCGTGGTGAAAGAATTCATTCAATCGGTAAAGGCAGAAGCGCTGGGCGAAACCGTGCTCAACAGCCTGACGCCCGGCCAAACCCTGGTGGGTATTGTGCAAAAGAAGCTGGTTGCACTGATTGGTGAAACCACCCAGCCATTAAAGCTGAATGCCCAGCCGCCGGTGGTGATTTTAATGGCGGGCCTGCAAGGTGCCGGCAAAACCACCACCACCGGCAAACTGGCCAAAATACTTAAAGGAAACCCTGAAAAAAAAGGTACTCACCGTATCGGCCGACGTCTACCGGCCCGCTGCCATTGAACAGCTTAAAACGGTATCAGGCCAGGCAGGTGCCGAGTTTTTTCCATCCACCGCCGATCAAAAACCCGTAGACATTGCACTGGCAGCCCTGCAGCACGCCAAACGCCAGTTTTTTGATGTGTTGATTCTGGATACCGCCGGCCGCTTAGGTATTGACGAAGCCATGATGAACGAAATCAAGGCCTTGCATGCAGCGGTAAATCCCACAGAAACCCTGTTTGTGGTCGATGGCATGCTGGGCCAGGATGCCGCCAACACCGCCAAAGCCTTCAACGATGCCCTGCCCTTAACCGGCGTTGTGCTCACCAAAATGGATGGCGATGCACGCGGCGGCGCGGCCCTTTCAGTGCGCCACATCACAGGCAAGCCCATTAAGTTTTTGGGCGTGGGCGAAAAACTCACCGGCCTGGAAACTTTTCACCCCGACCGGATAGCGGGGCGCATTTTGGGCATGGGCGACATTGTTTCTTTGGTGGAAGAAGCCCGCAAAGGCTTTGATGAACAAGAGGCCCACAAACTGGCCAAAAAGCTGAAAAGTGGCAAGGGTTTCGATTTAACCGACTTCCTGAGTCAGCTTTCGCAAATGAAAAAAATGGGTGGCCTGCAAGGCTGATAGACAAGCTGCCCGCGCAAATGCTGAAAGGCGCAGAGCAGGTAGACGCCAACCAGGCAGAGCGGCAAATGCGCCGTACCGAAGCGATTATTCTTTCCATGACCCCCCAAGAACGTAGCAAACCCGAACTGCTGAAAGCCTCGCGCAAGCGCCGTGTAGCCATGGGTGCGGGCGTTCAGGTGCAGGAAGTCAACAAACTGCTAACCCAGTTTGAACAAATGCGCGGCATGATGAAACAAATGCAAAAAGGCGGCCTGGCCAAAATGATGCGCAAAATGGGTGGTAAGGGGGGCGGCATGCCGGGGTTGTAATTAAAACAAAAACCCACCTGGCGAGAACGTAAGTGCCGGGGCTGAATCTTTAGCATCAGGAATGGTGGGGTAGCGGCGCAGGGCCACCATGCGTGCAGGCACCTCCGGAGTGGGATCGGCCTGGGCCAACACCTCGGCAGCCACAGCGGCAGGCACTTTGCGCCTGGGAGCAGCCCCGACTGGCGGCTCAACACGAGCTGCGGCTGCCTGAGCGATCTGCTGGGTGGGCTTTTGAGCAGGCTTGGCAATTACAGCCACTTCCACGGGATTGTTGCGCGCAGTGACACGGCGTTCAAAAGCTTTGCTGGCCACTTGCGCAGGCTGGTGGTAAGGCCAGTTTTGCTTCCAGCTTGCATACACTTTATCGGGGTATCTGGTGCTGCCCAGGCTGCCGTTGTAACGCGCCAAGGCGCGCTCAAGATTGCCATTTTCCAGTTCAAGGTAGTGCTTAAGAATAAGGCAACCATAACGGATATTGACAGCGGGCTTGAGTAATTCGGCTTTGTCGCCACTGGACAGCACATTGGTCCAGAACGGCATGATTTGCATCAGGCCAATCGCCCCGGCAGAACTCACCACCTTGGGCTGAAAATTGCTTTCTACTTCAATCAGACCAAACACCATTTGCGGGTCGAGCCCGGCACGCTGGGCCTCGTAGCGCACGGTTTTAATGAGCTGGTAACGGGTTGAGAAATCCGGAATGCGCTTGGCCAAGCGCCTGGACATGGTGCTTAACCAGTCGATACGTTGCTCGGGTGAATCGAAAATCGGGCTCACCGAGTGCTGCTCTTGAAGAGCACTCAGCAAAGCCAGGCGAACTTGCTCAGACATGGGCTCGTACTGGGGGCTGGCCCATGCCAAAGAACCACTGGCCACCAGAACCGCCCCACTCAACCATGCAGCCAGGCGTGGCCTGAAACCATGCCTTTCACGCAGGGCCTTGGCTTTTAACAGGTGTTTTTGCTGTTTGTTGATTGCACCACTACACACGCTTGCGTTTCTCCAGTTCTTGAACAACCTGCCCGACAATGCCTTGCACGGAAATGTCTTGTTTTTCCAAAGTGCCATCGCGCGATTGAAATTCAACCTGACCGTTTTTCAGACCACGTTCGCCCAAAGTGACACGCAGCGGCACCCCCAGCAGTTCCCAGTCGGCAAACATCACACCGGGTCGCTCATCGCGGTCGTCGAGCACCACATCCACGCCCGCAGCGCCCAGTGTGCTGTACAGTTCATCGGCCGCCAGGCGCACTGCTTCAGATTTTTTGTAACCAATCGGGCACAACACCACCTCAAAGGGCGCTAGGGAAACGGGCCAAATCATGCCTCGTTCGTCGTGGTTTTGCTCAATGGCAGCGCCCAGAATGCGGGTAATGCCAATGCCATAGCAACCCATTTCAATGGTGGCGGGTTTGCCGTTTTCGTCGAGAAAAGTGGCATTCAGTGCTTCTGAGTATTTAGTGCCCAGATAAAACACGTGCCCCACTTCTATGCCCCGACAAATAGACAAGGTGCCTTTGCCACAGGGCGACGGATCGCCTTCAACCACATTGCGCACATCTGCCACTTCGGGCAATGGGAGATCGCGCTCCCAGTTGACGCCCTTCAAGTGAAACCCTAACTCATTGGCCCCACACACAAAATCACCCAGGCTGGCTGCGCCGTT
>JAAURO010000246.1 GCA_012032215.1 Limnobacter sp. | reverse complement strand
TTTGCCGACCCAGGCCGAGGCGTCACGCAAAACCCCTGCGCATTGCCACCCGACATGCTGGACCTTGCCCTGCAACTGTTCGACCAATTCACCCCCTCAGCATCGGCCTTCGTGCAATCGTTGGGCCGCACCCTGACAGAACCCAAGCCCAACGTCTGTTTTGTGCCCGACCAAGACAATCTCAGCGGCGAACAAGTGCACGATTTACTGTGCGAACTGGGACTGGCCATTGATTTAAAAACCCGTGTGCTATTCCACCAAAACACCCTGTTTATCAATGGGGAAGCCATAACCATTCAAGACCCGGCCTGCCTGGCCATGCTTGAACAACTGGCCCTTGCTACCGAACTGGAGCCAGAAATGGTTGAAAATGCCATGAAAAACCCTGAATTCCAGTTTCTGGTAACCGGCTTTGCCAAGGCCGGCTGGCTAAACACCGTGTACGAATAAAAGGCTTACAGTGTTGTTAGTTGCAGACACCACCCGACAGATCGGACTTTATTTTGTGGAAGTATTGCAATATGCATGCTGTGGCGCAACACAAGCCCGATTAGTTTTGTAGAATGTCCACCAATTCTGGGTCAGCGCGTTTTATGGTTGCTGCCCGGATTAGGGACAATGTTGGTGGCACCACACAGGGCAAGTTCCTTACGAAGCGCCACCGAATCATAATTTTTTGAGCTCAACTTAAATAGGTACACCATGAAAAAAACTCTTTTGATCGCTTCCCTTCTGGCTGTTTCTCTGGCTGCTTGCAGCAAGAAAGAAGAAGTCAATATGGAAGCTCCTGCGCCCGCAATGGAAACTGCGCCTGCAACCACAGAACCAGCGCCAATGGACCAGGCTCCTGCGACTACCGAGCCTTCCACCATGGAACAGGCTCCTGCTGACACTGGCATGTCTACAGAGCATTCCACCACCATGGACGGTTCTGCACACACCGAAGAGAAGAAAGAAGGTCAATAAGCCAACAGTTGGCTGCTTCATTTCCCCTTTGCCGATGCAAATGCGAGCAATAGTGCGGACAATGCAAGCGCTGATCTAAAGCAGGTGCTGTTACCCTAAAGCAAAAAAGCCCAAGGTAAAAAAGCCCAAGGTAAAAAAGCCCTGAACAGAACCCCCGAAATGCCTTAATCGGCTTTTCGGGGGTTTTCTGTTTGCAAGTAAACGCTTGCTAGAAGTTATATAGCTGGAAAACTATAAATCTCTTTCAAAGAAAACCACATTAATTCTTCTTGTGAATGAAATAAAGTAATTTTTATTCTAGAATTGTGATTTCGATCCAATTTTTAAAAATCATTGTAATGTCTGAAATTTCAAACTATGTAGATAGCCCTTTCTCTTCCGGAGAATTAAGCAACCAGGAAAACATCGCACCCGTCTCACCGAATACACAAAGCGATCAAGAAAATACTTTTACGGGCAGCGTAAGAGGACTGGCTGAAACGCTTGTAGGTGACCTGAGAGATGGAATACAGCATTTGTTCGAAGGAATAAACGCGCAACTCCTAACCAGCCTTGCTTTAGGGAACGATGAGGATAGGGCGCTCATATCCGATACCACCTTGCAAGAATTGGGTTCACTCTCGAATTTGAAAGCCTTGTGCCTTGATGAATGCCTGCCCCACGATGAGCAGAGCATCTCCCTCACGAACCAAGGCGTGCAGGAATTAAGCAGATTAATCCAGCTTACTGCATTAAGCATGAACAACTTCCAGGTTTCATTGGATCCCAGAACCGGGCTGGATTTTCTCGTCGGTTTAACACGATTGCAATCTTTGGAACTGAACGATGCCCCATCAATCACCGATCACCACACTGCTGTATTGTCCACACTGACCACACTGACCAATCTTGAATTGCGGGGTCAAGACAACGCCCAAGAGCACGACAGAAGCGGCAATCCAGATACCGAGTTAACGGCTGAAGGCGCAATGCGCTTAACCACGCTGGTTGGCTTGAAACATCTGGATTTGCGCAATCGGAACCCGATTACCGACGCGACAGCTGCACAGCTTCACCTGGCATTGCCAGCTACAAACATTTTCTACGATACTGCGTTGGCAGACGCTTCAGAATCGGAGGGGTGGGACTCAGAAGACGTTGCCCCATAACCCTCTTCTAAAGACAAGCGCGGCTATATAGGCCACTGGTGCTAGTCTCTGCCTAGCCCCACGAGCGATTTCAACACCGCCATAACGCGCCCCATTCCCTCTTCTACCACCTCGGCAATCTGGGCATGCGAAATAGCCTGGCTGCTTTCGCCAATGCCCGCAGCCGCATTCACCACCAAAGCCAGGTGGGCATACGGAATATCAAGTTCGCGTGCCAGGGCTGCTTCGGGCATGCCGGTCATGCCAACCAGATCGGCGCCATCTTGTGCCAGGCGCCGCACTTCTGCCGCCGTTTCCAGCCTTGGGCCTTGGGTGCAGGCATAACAACCACCCAGGTGCACGGGTTCTTCAGAGGCATCGGCGGCAGAGTGTATGAGCGCGCGTAGCGAGGCATCGTAAGGCCAGGTGAAATCAATGTGCCTCACCGGTTCTTCTGTGCCTTCAAAAAACGTGGAAGGCCTGCCGTGGGTGTAATCAATGATTTGATCAGGAATAACCAGCAGTCCGGTTTTAAGTGTGGGGTTAATGGCCCCTACAGAGGCAATGGCTACAATACCGTCGATTTCGAGTTGGCTTAAAGCCCACAGGTTGGCGCGATAATTGATTTCATGCGGTGCAATGGTGTGGCCATAGCCATGGCGTGCCAAAAATACCACGTCTTGCCCCACCAGCTGGCCGAACAAAAACGCGCACGAAGGTTCACCATAAGGCGTACGCACCACCTTGCGGCTGCGAAGCTCGAACTCTGGCAGCTTGCACAAGCCGCTTCCCCCAATGACTGCATACATATATCAGGCCCTGCCTTGAAGAAATGCTGTAAATGCCGCGGAGGTTTCGGGGTGCTTTAGCCCCAATTCCACGGTGGCCTGTAAATACCCCAGTTTTGAACCACAATCGAAGCGGGTGCCTTTGTAACGATAGGTAAGAACCGGCTGCTCTTGCAGCAACGAGGCAATGGCATCGGTCAGTTGAATTTCCCCGCCTGCACCAGTGCCTGTTTGTAGAATGTGATCAAAAATGCGTGGGGTTAAAATGTAGCGCCCTACTACGGCCAAAGTGCTGGGTGCGTCTTTGGGGTCGGGTTTTTCTACAATGCCTTGCACACGTTCTGAAGATGTGTTCCAAGGCGTGGTAGATACAATGCCGTAAGATTTGGTGTGCTCGCGGGGCACCTCTTGCACCGCCAGCAAACTGGCGTGTTCACGCTCAAAGGCTTCTACCATTGGCGGGTTACACCGGGTATTCCATGATCGGTGTGCATGAGATCATCGGCCAGCAGCACGGCAAACGGTTCGTTGCCTACAACGGGCCGGGCGCACAGCACAGCATGCCCCAGGCCCAAGGCCTGGTTTTGCCGGATAAAAATGCAATTCACATGCTTGGGCACAATGTTGCGCACCATTTCCAGCAACTGGGTTTTGCCCTTGGCTTCTAGTTCAATTTCGAGTTCGTAGGCTTTGTCGAAATGGTCTTCAATGGCACGCTTGCCTCGCCCGGTAATAAATACCATTTCGGTAATGCCTGCTTCTACGGCTTCTTCTACGGCATATTGAATCAAGGGTTTGTCGACTACGGGCATCATTTCTTTGGCACTGGCCTTGGTGGCAGGTAAAAACCGGGTGCCCATGCCGGCTACCGGAAAAACTGCTTTTCTTATGGTGTTCATCGTGAATCCTTTTCCTAGAGAAGTGCCAAAAGGCGGTCTC
>JAAURO010000245.1 GCA_012032215.1 Limnobacter sp. | reverse complement strand
GATCGACACTGAGGTCGCTTGGGTATTTTTTCTTTTTCATACCCAATATTATTACAAATATTCAAGATCGTGAACACGCTCTTAGAGCTATATCATCCCTGTTTTTGCAGGATTTCCGGAGTTTTCTGAACCTTTTCGAGCGCCCTTTCTGCTTCCTTGTTGTCTAGGTTTGAGAATGCCTCGTGGGTTAATAGTTCTTGAGGTGTAGCACGATCTGGCTCACGCTTTAGCATGCTTCTCAGTAGGTGTGCAACAGCAGAGTTGTCATTAGGTAGTATTTTTTTACTTGGGGTGCTGGCGTATTCACGAATTTGTAAATTAATTCCTTCGATGTCCCTTGTAAATTTCCCTTCAAAAGGGCGGTAGCCTGTTAGTAGTTCGTGCAAAATAATACCGGCTGACCATATATCTTGTGCTTGAGTGTGCTGCCCTTTCCCAAGAGTTTCTGTAATTAAATATTCGGGTGATTTGTAATTGTGTGAGGTGGGTACGACACTGCTGGTGGCTTCTCCTAAAAACGCAGTACCGAAGTCTGCTATTTTGGAGTAACTTCAGACTGTTATCTCCTTTGCTTTCCAGATCAAGAAAAATGTTTTCTGGCTTTAAATCACGATGAATAATTACGCCAGAAAGCCGTTTCAGTCCGCAAAGAACCTGGCGCATCAGATAAAGTGCGCACTGATGCCGTTGTAGCATGGAAATCGCCTCGTGTTCTGTGGCCATGTTTAATTTGGTACACATGTCACGTAATGAACCCCCGTTAAAATAAGGCATTACAATATGTGCTTTTCCCTCGTGCATGCCACAGCGTATGGCGTGCGCTATATATTTACTGGCAGGTTGTGCTGACAAGGCTTTAAAAACAGCAACTTCTATACTGAAGTCATCAAGCTGCTTTTTCATCAATTGTTCGCGTTCCTGGGGGTTTTCAGGTGGGGCTGAGTTCATATCGCCCGGAGAGTTTTTAGATCGATATAAGAAGAATTTCTTAATAATTATTTGATTTTTGGTTCTGCTGTTTTCGTAAATGTATGCTTCACTTGAAAAGCCCCGGCCTGCTTCCCGTATTTCAACGTAATGCTCCTTGTTTATTATCACACATGTTTTCCCCTCTTTGTTTTTATAGGTAACGTCAAAAACTGGTCTATTTACTTCCAGATTTTCATTCAGAAAAAGAAGTGTTGTTTTTTCAGGTTGCCAAGGGCTTGACGCGTCGTCTTGTGGGGGTACGGGAGGTTCAGCACATAGGCGAGGCAGGAAATTAGTTAATTCGTGAATGGATTGTTCTGTTTGAGTTAATTTTTTATGGGGTATTTCTGCATTTTCAAGATGGTTCGAATGAATAAGAGAAGTGTGTTTGTCAAAGACAACTAATTCCAATGTGGTTGAGCCCATAAGCCGCATTTGGGGCAGAATAGTGGCAGGGTAGAGCAGTGTGGTTGGTCTTCCCACAGATTCTGAGGTTCGATGTACTGCCAAGTTGGAGAATCGGTGCGTCAACTTTTCTTGGGGATTGGGCATACCATTCACAGCATAATCAAAATGTTCTTTGTTTATGTACGCTCCCGATTTATTGTTGGGTAATGAGTTCAGGGCAAACGGTTGCCCTGTATGTAGGGTCACTCCCCTTGCGTGTAGTGTCTCAAAAACCTGTTCACTGAGCCGGGGGAAATTGATTTGAGCTTCGTGCATCAAAACCACGGGGTATTGCAGTTCGTCCAGTGCTTCCTCTGTCATTTCGTGTGCCCAGTTGCCCACCCAGTCATCGTTGCTGCGAGGTGGATTGACCAAAGGTCGCTCGCGCAGCGTGTTTACCTGGCTGCGACTGTATAGGCCTTGATAGTGTTCCACTGGGCCAAATACAGCGTTGTTTGGATCGGCTTCGATCGCTTTTTTGTACTCCGCTTGTGCAAGCCGGGCCGCAGCGGCTAAATCAGCAGGGTTTCTTGGCCTTGTCTGTGGGGCATTGTTCATATGCACTGTGTCGTTTTGGCGTAGCGCAAATACCGTAGGCCGTAAACAAATGCCTTCTGGGAAAAGCCGTGCAAAAGCCAAGCCAGATTTAAAACGCTCTATTTGTTTGCTCTGTGATAAATGGCATGGTGCAAGGGCACCAAGACGGTCTGCAAGTACATCGTTGATATTGTGGCAGAGCGCGTCCCTGGTTTCGTAAAGCGTAACCTGATGCCCTTGTCGTTGAAGATTGATTGCTGCAATGACGCCCTTTATGTTCCCACCTACCACTGCAATGTTCGCGGGTTTGAATTTCCATGGCATCGTGCTGTCCAAGTGGTAGGCTGCCAGCCTTTTGGGCAAAGTAGAAAAGGCACTGACCTTTTCAAGATGCGGCAAAAGCGCTTGTCCCAAGCCAAGTGCTCCGCATGCAAAAGCACTGGTTGCTTTGCGTGGGTGACCAGGTGTGGCCAATTGCGAGTCTGAGTGGCGGGTTGGAATAAAAGAATTCCCCGTATTGTTGTCATCACACGCACTAGGAAATTTTTCGGGAGGTTTGGGGTTAGTCTGCACTGGCAGCCAGCACGCAGAAATAGGGCCGCTTGAACGTTGAGTTTCCATGTCAACGCACCTGAATCAGTTTTTGGGTAACCGCCTTGCCTTTGGTGTCCTCAATCTGAATTTGCACCGGCACAAAGCCCATGTCGGCAGCGAACCACATCCGCACCCGATCTTCATCGGTTTGGGCGGTCTGCATGTCTACTCGAATGGCTGTCACGGTTTTTTTCCCCTCAGTCAATTCCAGTTCTATTTTTCTGTGCCTTTCAGTGCAAAGGTTTCGGTTTCAAGCCGCCCAGTGCTTAGTATGGGCAAGGTAAACGCGTCGTCTGGCTGCGGGGTGGGCTGCTGGCAAGCCAGCAAAGCGCTGATTTGGTAAATCATGCTTAAGCGGTCTTGCAGGTTTTGTTGCCAGGCCGTTTGAGTGTGGTTTTTTTTAAACTCTATTTCTCTGGAATCCGTGTGTAGCACGCTTTCTGCCAGCGGTTTTTTTGCCGCGTTGCTCGGCGTAATACATGGGAGAAAGCCCCGCCGATTTTGAAAAAACTGCCTTTCGCTTTCCTGCTTTAAATTGCCCGAGTACAGCAAAGCCAGCATACCTTGTGCTTGCGAAACCGATTGCAGTTTGTATTGCGTGCCAGAAACCCGCAACGAGTGCGTGGTGGTGGCCAATTGCCCCGGAATCTGGCTGTGATACAGACCAAACTCCAGTTCGCGGCTTTTTACATGCTCGCCTAGGTTGGCGCATTGCGTATTAAACGCCAACACAGGCCCTGCCAGAAAAAACGCCAATGCCCCGGCTAAAAACTGCTTGCTGTACTTCATGCTTGAATGCTTCCTTTTAAAAGTGTTTGAAGCCATGCACACCACTGCGGCTGTGTAAAATCAAGGTGCCAACAGAACTAACAGGGTAAGCTGTGCACATTAAATACCTGAGGCGGCCACGGCATACAGGCCATTCCAGAGTGTATCTGCTGGATTTGGATAACACGCTGCACCACGCCTCGTCACATATTCTGCCGGAAATTAACCGGCAAATGACCCGTTATCTTCAAAACGCTTTGGGGTTGCCGCAAGAGCACGCCAGCCAACTGCGCACCCACTATTGGGTGCAGCACGGCGCCACCCTGTTGGGCATGATGACCCACCATGGCACCGACCCGCACCATTTTCTGCACCACACCCACCAATTTGACAACCTGCAGGTCCTAAGCCACCGCCCTGGCCACGTGCCCCAAAGGCTGCGCCGTCTGCCTGGCCTGCGTGTACTGCTTACCAATGCGCCAAAAGCATATGCCACCGAATTGCTCAAAGTACTGGGCTTGTTCAGCTGCGTGGATGCTGTGGTGGCGATA
>JAAURO010000244.1 GCA_012032215.1 Limnobacter sp. | reverse complement strand
GATAAAGGATTTGTAAATGCTGGAAAGCACCACCGCAGGTGCAACCGCATTGGCACGAATGCCATCGTCGGCAAGCTCCATCGCCAAGTGTTGCGTGAAAGCGTGCAGCGCGGCTTTCTGCATTGAATACGCGGAAGAAGGCGTGGCCTTGACGGCTTGGTGCGCCCACATCGAACCGATGTTCACTATCGCGCCACCGCCATGCTGTTTCATGTTTTTGCTACGGACTGCGTAATGAAGAAAAACGCCTTGTTGATATCCAACTGTGCGTCGTAATCGCCTTCACTGTGTTCAAGAAAGCTGACCGGCTTGAAATAGCCTGCGGCGTTTACCAGATATTTTATATGGCGGGCTTCGCGGTCAAGCTGCTGAATGAATGCTGCGGTCTCGGCTTTGTCATACAAATTTACGGCGGCCGTTTCCACGGCACCGCCGGTCTTTGTTTGCAGATCGGTTTTGCGAGTTCAAGCCCTGCGGCGTCTTTGCCTAAAATCACAACGGGCATGCCTTGTGCCAGTAAGCGCTCGGCACTCGCCTTGCCCATGCCGCTGGAGCCCCCAACAATTAATGCGATTGTCTGTGTCATGGATAAATTCCTGATGGATAAATATACCTATCTACTGATAGGTAGATATAAATTAGCCTGGATTTACAGGCATGTCAACCCCTATCTTCCGATAGGTAGTATCATTTCGACCTGATTTAAGCGACTGGGAGCGCGCATGAGCACAGAGACCATCGAGCGTATTTTTGCTTCCGCCGAAGCACAGGCCAGAGCGGGTGGCTATAACGCTTTCAGTTTTCGCGAAATCGCCAAGGACATTGGCATCAAGAGTGCCAGCATCCATTACCACTTTCCCACCAAGGAAGATTTGGCGATCGCTCTGGCCCATCGCTACACACGCAGATTTCAAGAACAACTCGAGCAAATCCCGATCGAGCTGGACGCAACGGCATCGATAAAACGCTATGTCGATCTATTTCGTGCCTCGCTGACGATAGATAAAAAAATGTGCCTCTGCGCAGTGTGGGCAGCCGAAGTTGATGACTTGCCGCACGGCGTAAGAAAAGCCACGCAGGCGTTTTTCAATATGAATCTTGCATGGCTGGCGGCACGGCTGGAAAAAATACCGGATTCGAAATGGAATGCCGCGCATGTGCTCGCCACACTGGAAGGCTCAATGTTGCTGGCAAAAACATTCGACAGCATCGAACTGTTTGACCGAAGTACTGCCGTGTTTTCCTGAGAGTGGCATTGCAGCAAACTCAAGGCCCGAGCAATCCTGGCACCTGCTCTTGCACGAGGCTGCTGCGCATTCCAAGGACATATTGAAATACATGTTGAAATACATGCGAAGGGCGCCTGATAGGTGAGTTCGATAAAGCCCTGCCGCGAGCGGAAGCATTCTTATGCAGGCTCCTTGTTCGCGCTTGCTTTGCCCCATGTCGGCAATTTTATTTTTCCAGAATCAGCATCATCGAAAAAATAACCAGTGCCATGCCAATCAGGCTGAGAAGGGTCGGATGTTCTTGCAGAAACAGCACGCCCCAGATCAGAGCGAACACAGGCACCAGCAGTGTCACCGTTACCGCGCGGTACTGCCGACATCGTGCAGTAATCTGAAGTAAAGAAAATACGCGGCACCGGTACACAGCACACCGAGCGGCAGCAGCATCAGCCAGGGCGTTATTTCCTGAGTGGCAGGCATTGGACTAATAAACAGCAGCGGCAGCAATGCGAGTGTGGCACCCAACAAACTGCCGGTGGCCACGGCCAGGGGATCCACATCGGAAAAGCGTTTGCGAATTTCGCTGGCACTGAATGCATAAAGAGCAGCGGCGGCCATACCCGCCAACACGCCCAATGCCGTTGCCAGATTCATGGGCAAGCCGCCAAAACCGACGATCATGGCCAACGCCGATAATGCCAAGCGACACACCGGCAAATTTTCCGGCACTGGGTTTATTGCCTTGCATCCACAACAGCAAGACGGTGAACAAGGGCACCATGGCATTTAATACGGCGGTCACTCCGGCTGGCAAAGTAATGCTGGCGTAGGCAAATAACCAGAACGGCAAAGCCGAATTGATAAAACCAATCCAGATATAGGCACCGGCATGCTTGCGAAGATACAAAGGTTTGCGCATGGCCAACATCACGAGCACGAGTACCAGCCCACCCAACATCAAGCGTCCGGCGGCCACCCAATGAGGCCCGAGTTCCGGCACCGCAATGCGCTGGAATAGAAACGAGCTGCCCCAGATCATGGCGAGCAACAGCAAACGAATATAGGAAGCGAGAGTCATGAAACAGCCTTGTTGAATACCATTGCGCCTTGCAATGTAAGCGAATTTGAAAATCAGAACTATCCGAAACTTGTGCTGCTACGTCAGGGCAGACAACGCAGCCTGCCAACACTGCGCCGGGCATTGTGTTCCATTTGAACGTCAATGCCCTTGCGATCAATTTGAATCCAGTATTCGACTATTTTACCTTCATGCACGCGATACACTGCACTTGCCACTTCTATTACCGGTAAACCACTGGGCGCTATGCCATCCACGGGCCCAATATGGCAACCGGTTTGTTTCCAGCGCGCATAGACACGATTGTCTTCGGCAATCAATTCGGTAATTTCAAAATCATAATTCCCGTAAATGCGCTGAAAGTCTTTCACGTGCGCGGCGTAGTCGTCCGGTGTCCGCAGCACGGCGTTTTCCTGTTCGGCCGTCATCTGGTGTGCGATGACTTTTCGGACAAATACGATGACACCCGTTCGACCGATTTACCCGAACGCACTTCATCTAAAAAGCTGCGCACAATGTCTTTCGGTGTTTTAAGCACCACCGGTGTTTCGCCCAAAACCGCCGCTAAAGCCGTGGGGCTTGCAATATAACCGCCGAGAAACAATAAGTCTGCCCAGTATTTCATAACGCCTCCTGAGGGGGTTTACTTGACGAAATGGCAAGATACGCGCACATTTGCCCTTTGAAAATCGCATTTTTTTCACACTAGACTTGAGTATTTTTCAAGATGAGTAAACCCGCTCTGCAATGGATTGCCGGCTTTATGCACACCGCGCGCAGCGGCAATATGACGCGGGCGGCCGAACAGTTGAATGTCACCGTCAGTGCACTGAGCCATCAAATGCGGCGCCTCGAAGAGCGCATGGGCAAGCGTTTGATGGCACGTGGGCCGCGCGGCATTGAATTGACCTCGGACGGGCAAAATCTCTTTCTGCAACTGGAACCGCATTATCAAGCCATCGAACAGTTGCTAAACCCGCATGCCGGTTCGCAAGCGGATCGACTCACCTTGAGCGCGTTGGCCTCCATGGCGAATGCCTGGCTGTTGCCGAAATTGGGTGATTTCGTGCGCCAGCATACCGACATTCAATTCAATCTCGATTCCTCCGCGCGTATGGTGGATTTCGATAAGGAATTACAAATCGACGCCGGCATACGTTTCGGCGCCGGTAGCTGGCACGGCCTGCAATCGCATTTCCTGTTCAACGAATGGATCAGCCCGGCCGCCAGTCCCGCCTTGATAAAACAACTCGGCCCCATCAAGCTGGACCAGTTGCATAAATACCCCTTGAATTGATGATCCGTTCGGGCGCTGGAAACGCTGGTGCACTCATTTCCATTTGCCCGAGCCGAAAAAATTCGTCGCCAAATTCAATGAAGCCGAAGGCGCACACCGCGCCTCGGCCGCAGGTGTTGGCATTGTGCTGGCTCGCCATATTCTGGCCACGCCACTGATTGAGGCCGGGCGTTTACGCTATATCGGCAAACTGAAAATGCTGGCCGAATATCAGTATTATCTGGTGTACCCAGAACGCTCGAGACACCATCGCGGCCTGGTGCATTTTAAGC
>JAAURO010000243.1 GCA_012032215.1 Limnobacter sp. | reverse complement strand
CGCACGCGGGCTATGGTGCCATGGTGGTCAGTGCCTTGAATATTAATGACTTTTCAAAGCCACGCTGGAACTTGGCAAGGTGGTACGCCACATCGGGCACAAAGTAGGTGTAGCTGCCATCGGATTTGCGCATTACGCGGTCTTTGTCATCGCCAAAAGCGGTGGTTTTAAGCCACAACGCACCGCCTTCTTCCAAGGTGTTGCCACTGGCCACCATGGCTTGCACAGCGTGTTCCACCTTGCCCTGGGCGTACAGGCTGCTTTCCAGGTAAAACTGGTTAAAGCGCACCCCAAACGCCTGCAAATCCATATCCTGTTCGGCGCGCAAATACGCCACTGCAAACTGGCGTATGGATTCCAGATCATCGGGATTGCCACTGGCTTGCACCGGTTCACCATCGGCAGCCTGCACAATGGCCTTGTTCAGAAAGCTTGCGGCAATGTCGGCAATGTAATCGCCATTGTAGGCCGATTCGGGCCAACCAGCATCACCAGGATTCAGGCCTTTGGTACGCGCCTGCACCGAATGGGCCAAGGTTTGGATTTGCACCCCGGCATCGTTGTAATAAAACTCTTTGTGCACCTGCCAGCCCTGGGTGCCCATAACGGCTGCCAAGGCATCGCCCAAGGCGGCCTGGCGGCCATGGCCTACGTGCAAGGGGCCGGTTGGGTTGGCGGACACGAATTCGATAAGCACGCGCTGCCCCGTGTGCGCCGCAGATTCACCGTAGCGGGCTTGCTGGGCAAGCACGGCATGCAGCACTTCCTGGCGCGCCTGCACCGACAGTCGAATGTTAATAAACCCCGGCCCGGCAATTTCGGTGCTTTCAACCAGGCGCTGAAAGTGCTCGTCGGCTTGCACGGTCTCAACGAGTTGGGCTGCCAGTTCGCGCGGGTTGCGCCGGGCTGGCCTGGCAAGCTGCATGGCCAGATTGCAGGCCACATCGCCGTGGGTGGGGTCTTTGGGCTTTTCCAGCACAACGGGGCCGAACAAAGGCCCCCCCAGCACGGTTTGCGCCGCATTGGTTAAGGAATGGGCAAGGGCTAAACGGTGAATGACAAGCATAAGAGAAAGTGGAATAAGCAGTGGCAAAGCAGAAACGCCACGCTTGTAGACAGGAACCCAAACACCGAATAGTACAGAAAGACCTGGGGCCACTGTGCATGTAGCGTGAAAAAAACACCCGCAGCCATGCATTTTCAGCGTCGATTTCCGACTTTATGCATGAAAAACATAGACTGTAGAAAAAACAAGAGCGGGGCTTTTGTGGCAACGTGAAATCACGCGCGGCACAAAAGAAGCGAGGCGGGAAAAGCTTTGATTTAAAAATGGAACTTTTTAACACAAGTCACCACTCAGGCTTCCTGACTTATTTTTGACAAATGAAGGACGCAGTCATGACGACAATCTCCCCTTCTGCAAGAGCCACAGAAGCGCAAGCGAATCAAGAAAACCAACTTTCTGAGGGAGCACAAACACTGCGGCAAAAATTCACAGCTTTGGCACAGACCGCCCTAAACATGGCTTTGTACTTGCTGCCATGTATTAAATCTACCAAACCAGAAAATTGCACCCCAGAATTAGCAGAATTACGAGAGTTTGTAACCTCTCATCCTTCAGAAACAGAAAAGAAGAGAAGCGGGAAGCACATGCGCGTTCAGGACACTCAAAGTGTCTCTCCCTTCAAGCCCTGTCCCCAAAAGATAAAGGCATCCTTACGTCCATCGAGTTATCAGGCGCAAGCTTGCCAGCAGGTTTTTTTGAACAATTCCCCAGTCTTCGGAATCTGGCTTTGCGCAACTGCAAAAACGTGGAACAACCACCATCCAGCCTTGAGACATTAAAACTCGAAAGTTGCCAGCTAACTCACAATAAGTTACAAAATTTACCAAGATTAATCGAATTGAAGATACGTTCCTGCCACAACCTACAGGAACTGGGAGCCCTTCCACAAGCACAAGAACTGGATTTGAGTTGCAACAATCAACTGGCAAAGGTGGGAGAAACGCCCAACGCTGTCAAAGTGAGGATACATGCCTGCCCCAGTCTAAAAGAAGTGTGAAGCCCGCCGGAAGCAATCATGGTGTATAGCTGAAAATATAATATGGCGTAGGCGTTGCCATTCTGCTTTCGGACCGTAGCACTGTGGGGTTTGGCTTCCGGCGATTAAAGCGCGCCCACCGTCTGCGGTTTTATAATCCTTCATACAACCCGCAGCAGCTCTTCTTCAGCTATAGCAAACACCAGTTTGTTGAAGCTTTTGAAAACCTTAATTTGTTGGGAGGTAAAAGGTGCAGGGTGTTCATTGGCCATACCCGGGTTCGCGGTGGTGGAAGTTTGACTTTCACAACTACACGCCTGCGTCTCAGGACACGCCTTGGCATAAGCAAAGTTTAAACTTAAGCCCGCAAGACTGGTTGCTCAGATACATGGCAGCTGAAATAGATTGCGTGGCGATTACCGACCACAATTCCGGGGCTTGGGTGGACCAACTTAAATCAGCCTACGCGGAAATGCAATCTGTAGCCGCGCAAGGGCAAGCTCCAGCAGGTTTTCGTGAACTCACCCTGTTCCCCGGTGTTGAAATTTCTGTACAAGGGGGCATCCACATTCTGGCACTTTTTGACCCCAGTAAAAGCACCAGCGACATTGACACCCTTTTGGGCAATGTGTGCTACACAGGTACCAAAGGCGACAGCAACGGAGTGACCACCAAGGGCATTGCAGAAGTGATTCAGTGCATTCTTAATTCAGGCGCAATCCCTATACCCGCGCATGCAGACAAACCAAAAGGGCTTTTGCAGTGCAAGGAAGGCACAAAAATCAGTGTGCTGGATGCCAACACCAACGACAACACCAACGACAACACCAACGCCAGTGGCAATTCCAATGAAAGTGCTGGCGTCAGCAATTGGCCCCAATGCGTGGCACAGCACGAAAAGCGTTTGCCAAGGTGCTGGGCAGCGATACCCACAGTTTTCAAGGGCAAAAGGTACCAGGCAGTGCTTACACCTGGGTAAAAATGGCCAAGCCTACTGTTGAAGGTTTACGCTTGGCTCTGCTGGATGGAAATGGTGTTTCCATTCGCAGAAGCGACCAAGGGGATTTCAACCCCAACCAAGTTCCAGACGATGTAATCATCGCCCTGGAGATTGAGAATGCCCGATACATGGGCAACGGCAAAACTGCAAGAGTTGAGTTTTCACCTTTTTCAATGCGGTGGTGGGTGGCCGGGGTACGGGTAAATCCAGCCTGATTCATGCCATTCGTTTGGTTGCACGCAGGGAACAGGAGCTACGTCTTCTGAATGGTGAGCCTGCTGAACAATTCGACAAGTTCAAGAAGACCGCGAAAGGGCGAGATGATGAAGGGGCGTTGCGTGATACCACCACAATCAAACTCGAATGGAAGCACGGTGCAACCCTTTTGCGTTTGGACTGGAGTGCAAAGGCCAGTGCAAATTGGCAAGGAGCGATGGTAGAGCAATATGGGGGAGATGCTTACCCCGGTTGGCATACTTCAGACAGCCAAAGCATTAAGAGCGTGTTCACGATCTTCTCAGCAGCAAAGCGAGAAAGGCGAGATGAACAAATTGCAGGCTGGTGTTGAGCCATCGTTCGCAGTTTTTCCATATAGCTGGGAAAATGTAATATGGCATAGGTTTTGCGGTTCTTTCGAGCCAGGGCACTGTGGGGCATGCCTCCCGGCTAGGCGTTGCCCGAAACCCCGCCTGGAAAAATACGAATGCACCGTGCGCCACTTCGGAAAGTCCGATGGCAATGCCCTCCACTGGCAACGGTACGCAACAGATAAAGCACCGCGCAAAAAACCTCGTACAAATCCACTGTGCGCGGCTTGGTCTTTCGACGCGCCTGTTCCAA
>JAAURO010000242.1 GCA_012032215.1 Limnobacter sp. | reverse complement strand
GCCCGCAGCCAGCCACACTGCAAATTCAGGCCGATGAGGCTGTGCCCTACCGCGCAGTGGCCAAGGTAATGGGCCTGGCCACACAGGCCGGCATTTCGCAGATCACTTTCATCACCCGGCCTGAAAGTTAGCCTGGCCACAGGCGGGTCTCTGAATAACATAGCCTGACCGCCCCCCTACAGGGCCCCATTTTTCTAACCTTTTCACTCAAGCCAGCCGCCGTCAGCCAGAGTGTTTTACGATTCTGGACTCCGATGAAAACTCTTGATACACCAACAGCACCCTTGGCACCTTTGCACTGTCAGCCACCGCCCTCGCATTGGGCATAGGAATAGCCACCCCACTTTGGGCGCAGGAAACCCTGCCCGAGGTTCAAGTAGAAAGCGAAGCCATCCCAGCCGCCAACCCTTATGGCAACGCGCAAGCCCCCTACAAAGCCGAAACCCTCAGCAGCCCCAAATACAGCAGGCCGATGCCGAAACGCCAAAAAGCATGACTGTCCTCACCAAAGAAGCCATTCAAGACAGTGGACAAACCGATTTGGCCGATGTGCTGCGCGCGCAACCCGGCATTACCATAGGCACAGGCGAAGGCGGCAACGCCTTTGGCGACCGGTTCATCATTCGTGGTTTTGAAGCACGCAACGATGTGTTTTCCGACGGTCTGCGCGACCCCGGCGTTACCGTGCGCGAAACCTTCGGGCTGGAACAGGTAGAAGTGTCCAAAGGCCCATCCAGCAGCTTTGCAGGCCGCGGCACCACCGGTGCGCAGTCAACAACGTCAGCAAAAAACCCACCGCACTGGATTTCACCACCGCAGAAATCACCCTGGGAACCGACAGCCGCCAACGCTACACCCTGGACGCCAACCGCAATCTGAACGCATACACCGGCGTGCGCCTGAACGCCCTGTACAGCGACCGCGACGTACCCGCCCGCGAGGGCTCAAAAGAAAACCGCAACGGTCTGGCACTGGCCCTGTCCCATCGCGCCACCGACAAACTTCTGCTGTCCGCTGATGTGTACCACCTGCGCGCAAATGGAGTACCCGATGGCGGCGTGCCCTGGGATTCACTGGCCGGGCAACCAGTACCGGGCAGTCATTTTTATGGGCAAAATGCCCGCGATTTTTTACATGCAGGCGCAGACATACTCACACTGGGCCTGAACTACGACCTGCCCGATGGCAGCCACATTCAAAACCAGACCCGCTACGGCATCACCACCAACGAATACTTCATCACCATCCCCGGGCTTTCTGCCATAAACCCAGCCACTGGCCAGCAAGTGGCGCGCACCACACCCGTTGGCCTTGCCACTGCCGGTGTGTTTGCAGCGGCCAGTTCACAAAACCGCAACCAGGAAAACAAATACTTCGGCAACCAGACCAACTGGGTAAAAGACACCACCCTGAATGGCATCGAACACAATCTGGTGCTGGGCGTGGAAGTATCGCGTGAAGAAGTAGACAACCTGCCCTACTCCGATGCCTTGCGCTCGCCCAACGCAGGCGACCCGCAAAACCCCAACAACAACGCCTGGATAGAGCAAGGCGGTAGCTACACCAGCAACCCAGACCGATACAGCCGCATTTTGCTGGAAACCTGGTCAGTGTACGCACTGGATACCGCCAGGCTGAATTCAGACTGGGAAGTGTTTGGCGGCCTGCGCTACGACACCTTCGACTACTCCTTGTATTCAGGTCCCAGCGATTACCAGAATGGCACCCAGGTAAACTCCAAAGACGGCTTTATGAACGGACACCTTGGTGTAACCTACTCGCCCTGGTACAACGGCAATGCGTATGCCAGCGTCAGCACCTCATCCAACCCCAGCGGCGAACAACTCGATGCCGGAGCCAACTGCGCCTACGGCGGCCTGTGTGGCGATGGCTCAGCCAAACCCGAAAGAAACCGCAGCGTGGAAATAGGCACCAAATGGAACCTCATGAACAACACCCTGCTGCTTACCAGTGCCCTGTTTCAAACCACCAAATCGGATGTGCTTTCGCAACAAGGCGCTGGCGGGCCAATCACCCAGGTTGGCGAACTGCGGGTACGCGGTTTTGAATTAGGCGCCGTGGGCAAACTTAATCAGGCAATCAGTATTTCCAGCGGACTGGCCCTGCTGGACACGGAAATTACCCAATCGGACACCGACTCGGAAATAGGCCAAGCCTTTCCCAACACAGCCGAACAAAGCGCCAACCTGCAACTGCGCTGGCAAGCCACACCCAAATGGGCACTGGGCAGCACCGCCACCTACACCGGTAAAATTTCAGGAGGCACCCCCAACGGCCCGGTAACCAGCAACAGCATTCCGGGCAACACCCGCTACGACCTCATGGCAGAATACAAGCTCAGCCACGACGTCAAATTCAGGTTAAACGTGCTCAATGCCACCGACAAAATCTATTACGATGCCCTGTACCGCTCTGGTGCACCCTTTACGTATGTCGGCGAAGGCCGCTCTGCCAGCCTGACCATGGTGATGGATTTTTAGCTGCACCCTGAACAACCACCCTCCACTCAAGGCGTTAAATCCCATGCTGCTGCCCATAAAAAACCTGCTCAACACCGAACAGCTTGCCCACCTGCACACCTGCTTGGCGCAAGCCGAGTGGGCAGATGGCAAGGCCACAGCAGGCAGCCAATCGGCAGCCGTAAAATTTAACGAACAGTTGCCCGAGCAAAGCCAAACCGCCCGCGAACTCGGGCAACTGGTTTTGCAACAGCTTGGGCAACATGCCTTGTTTTTGTCGGCAGCACTGCCGCACACTATTTACCCACCCCTGTTTAACCGCTACACAGGCGGCCAGCATTTTGGCATGCACATCGACAACGCCCTTCGCGCCATTCCTGGCACCCGGCAACTGCTACGCACCGATTTATCGGCCACGCTTTTTTTGTCCGACCCGGCCAGCTACACCGGCGGAGAACTGGTAATACACACAGAACTGGGGGTACGCGAAATCAAGCTACCCGCAGGCGACTTGCTGCTTTACCCAGCCAGCACCCTGCACCAGGTAAAACCCGTAACCCACGGCACCCGTCTAGCCAGTTTTATGTGGATACAAAGCATGGTGCAAGATACCCGCTATCGCGAAGTGTTGTTTAACCTGGATCAAAGCATTCAGCAGCTGTCTGCCAGCCTGGGCAACAATCACACCAACGTGGTAGAGCTTACGGGCGTGTATCACAACCTGTTGCGCATGCAAATGGCAAGCTAAGGTCGGCCCGCAGTGGCTCAAAACAGGCGTCGACCCACTGCTCCCCCAACAGCGAAATCACCTTGTTTTTGAAAGGGGCTAGTATCAGGAGCCGTTGGTTAAAAAAGCTGACGCGCCGGGCATCCGGCAAACACTGCACGCTGGCACGACCAAAGCCTGCCCGTCAAGCTGCAAACCCGTTGAAGCTGCCTGGCTACAGGTTCTCCAGTTTCTACAATCTGCACACCAGGGCCAGCCAGTTCAGCCACCACATCGGCCACAAAAGGATAATGCGTACACCCCAGAACAATGACATCCACCCCGGCCTGCAACAATTGCGCGATTTTGGGTTTCAGGAGTGCGCGCACCTTGTCTGGCGCTATGGTGGCCTGCTCCACGAGATCAACAAGGCCGGGGCAAGGCACCGGGTGCACAGCGGTAACCGTGTCGAAGCGTTCTACCAGACGCTGGAATCGGCAACTGGCTAAAGTGCTGGAAGTTGCCAGAATGCCTACTTGCCCTGTACGCGTTAACATGGCGGCAGGCTTTACCGCAGGCTCTATGCCCACAATCGGCCACTGCACCCAGCGCTGACGTGCAGCATCGGCAGCAGCAGCAGTGGCTGTATTGCAAGCCAGCACCAAAGCCTTGCAAGGACAGGCGTAAAACCAGTGCGCC
>JAAURO010000241.1 GCA_012032215.1 Limnobacter sp. | reverse complement strand
GAGATCGCTTGATATCACTGCGCTTTTTGCAAGGCGCTCGCATCCCGACTTCCCTCAAATCTACATCCACGGAGTTAATAAGAGGCCCCATAGCTGAAAGACTATGCCATATTATGGTTTTCCAGCTATAGGCTACAGGGCCTGTTTAAAAACCGACCTGTAGCATGCTTCTTTGCCTGCCTGGTAGAAGCGGTTTGGATATCTGTTATACACTGCCTGAAGTAGCAGCCAACACAGGTTGCCCAGGTACAAAACACGTACCACCCCGGTAAAACAGGCTCAAGGAGGCAGGTGTGTCGAATTTTATGGTTCGCAAAGTGGCGGTGTTGGGAGCGGGTGTTATGGGTGCGCAAATTGCGGCACATTGCACCAACGCCAGGGTGCCCGTGGTGCTGTTTGACTTGCCCGCCAAAGAAGGTCCACCAAACGGCATTGCCAGCAAGGCTATACAGGGCTTGACCAAACTCAAGCCAGCTCCGCTGGGCCTTGCGCAAAACGCGCAATACATTCAGGCTGCCAATTACGAAGAGCACCTGGCTTTGCTGGCTGAGTGCGATGTCATTATTGAGGCCATTGCCGAGCGCATGGACTGGAAGCACGATTTGTACAAAAAGTGGCCCCCCCACATTCGTGCCGATGCCATTTTGCTACCAATACTTCGGGTTTAAGTATTCACAAACTCGCAGAAGGTTTTAATGCCGATTTAAAAACCAGGTTTTGTGGTGTGCACTTTTTTAACCCGCCCCGCTACATGCATCTGTGCGAGTTGATTCCGCTGCCTGGCACCCGGCCCGACATTCTGGCAAATCTCGAAACTTTTTTAACCACCACGCTGGGCAAAGGCGTGGTTCACGCCAAAGACACCCCCAATTTTGTGGCCAACCGCGTGGGCGTAGCAGGCATGCTGGCGATTATGGCCGAAGCCAAAAAGTACTATATTGACTACGATGTGGTGGATCAACTGACAGGTTCCAGGCTGGGCCGGGCAAAATCGGCCACCTTCAGAACGGCCGATGTGGTGGGGCTAGACACCATGCAGCACGTTATTGCCACCATGCAAGACAACCTGCCTGAAAGCGCCGACCCTTTTGCGCCTTTGTACCAACCCCCGGAGGTACTAAAAATCCTCGTAGACAAAGGCGCACTGGGGCAAAAAACCAAGGCCGGGTTTTTCAGAAAAGAAGGCAAGCAAATCCTGCAGTTCAAGGCCGAAAAAGGCGATTATGTGCCCGCCCAAGGCCAGGCCGATGAAGCCGTGCTGCAACTTCTTAAAACCCCTGACACCGCCGAAAGGCTGGCCGCTTTGCGTCAAAGCGAGCACCCACAGGCCCGGTTTTTATGGGCCATTTTTCGCGATGCCTTTCATTATTGCGCCGTGCATTTAAACGACATTGCCCACACCGCACGCGACATCGATTTTGCCTTGCGCTGGGGCTTTGGCTGGAAAGAAGGCCCTTTTGAAACCTGGCAGTCTGCGGGGTGGCAAAAGTGGCCAAGTGGGTGCAGCAAGACATCGACCAAGGCCATGCCCTGTGCCGGGCACCGCTTCCCGATTGGGTGTTTAAAGGCCCGGTGGCCGAGAATGGCGGGGTGTACTGCCCGGCGGGCGCGTTTAGTCCGGCTTCCAATGCGTTTGTACCACGTGCCGATTTGCCTGTGTACGCGCGCCAGATTTTTCGGGCCAAAGTGCTGGGTGAAACACAGTTTACCGGGCACAACGCAGGCACCACTGTTTCTGAATCCGATGCTGTTCGCCTGTGGACACCACCCGGGTTTGACGATGTGCTGGTTTTGTCTTTCAATACCAAAATGCATGCCATTAGTCCGCAGGTGCTGGCCGCCACTCAGCAAGCGGTGCAATTGGCTGAACAAAATTACCAGGCACTGGTGCTCTGGAGCCCCGATGAGCCTTTTTCTGTCGGAGCCGATTTAAAATCCATGCTGGCTTTGTACCAGGCCCAGGGCAGCAGCGCCATAGAATCCATGATTGCCGAGTTTCAGCAAACCACGCGCACGCTGAAATATGCGCAAGTGCCCGTGGTGGCCGCAGTCAGTGGCATGGCGCTGGGCGGTGGCTGCGAATTTGCCATGCACTGTGCCGCACGCGTGGCCACACTGGAAACGTATATGGGTTTGGTAGAAGTAGGCGTGGGCCTGATTCCGGGTGGCGGCGGCCTGAAAGAAATTGCCGTGCGCGCAGGTATGGCTGCTTTAAACGCCGGGTCTTCCGATGTGCTGGCCTTTTTGAAAGACGGCTTTACGCACGCCGCCACTGCCAGGGTAAGTACTTCTGCTCACGAGGCCCAGGCATTGGGCTACCTGCTGCCCACCGATTCCATTGTGTTTAACCCCCACGAATTGCTGTTTGTGGCTTTGGGCAAAGCCCGCCAGTTGGCGCAGGCAGCGCATCGCCCACCCTTGCCGGTGCAGGGCATTCCGGTAGCAGGTACCACAGGTATTGCCACCATTCAGGCCCAGTTGGTGAATATGCGCGATGGCGGTTTTATTTCTGCCTACGATTACCATTTGGGTTGCGTGATTGCCCGTGTGCTGTGCGGGGGTGAGGTAGAAACCGGTTCCCTGGTAGATGAAAACTGGTTGTTGACGCAAGAGCGCACAGAGTTTGTGAAATTGCTGGACAATCCACAAACCCGCGAACGCATTGAAGGCATGTTGCAAACGGGCAAAGCCGTGCGCAACTGAAAGGCTTGGCAGGCCTGTTTGTAGAGTATGCATGGCACAGGGCAGGTATTCGTTTTAGTCATTTCAAGTATTTTTAAAGAGGGAGGCTTCATGGCACACACCTGCAAAGAGGTTTACATTGTGGCAGCAACCCGCACACCCGTTGGCAAGGCTCCGCGTGGTGTGCTTAAACACGTGCGCCCCGACGATTTGCTGGTGCACGCCCTGTCGGCTGCCTTGGCCCAAGTGCCCAATCTCGATCCTGCCGCCATCACCGATGCCATTGTGGGTTGCGCCTTCCCCGAAGGCGAACAAGGCATGAACATGGCTCGCATTGCCGTGTTGTTAGCGGGGTTTCCCAATTCTGCGGGTGGTGTCACCATTAACCGCTTCTGTGCATCGGGCATTACCGCGGTTTCCATGGCGGCCAACGCGATTGCCACCGGCGAGGCCGAAGTCATGCTGGCTGCGGGTGCTGAAAGCATGAGCATGGTGCCCATGAGTGGCAATAAACCCGCATTCAACCCTGCCATTTTTGAAAAAGACGAAAACCTGGGAATTGCTTACGGCATGGGCCTGACAGCCGAGAAAGTAGCCAGCCAATGGAAAATTTCCCGCCAGGCGCAAGACGAATTTGCCCTGAACAGCCACAAAAAAGCCATTGCAGCGCAAGCCAAAGGCGAGTTCAACGATGAAATTACCCCCCTTGTTTTTAACGAGGCGCATCCAGATTTAAGCACTGGCAAGGTGCTTGTTACCGAAAAAACGGTCAGCCAGGATGAAGGGCCACGCGCCGATTCCTCGGCAGAAGCGCTTGCCAGACTGCGCCCTGTGTTTGCCGCCAAAGGCTCGGTGACTGCGGGCAATTCTTCGCAAATGTCCGATGGCGCGGGGGCGTTAATTTTGGCGTCCGAGGCGGCTGTCAAGCAATTTAATCTTACGCCGCTGGCCAAATGGCGTGGTTTTGCCGTACGCGGTGTTCCACCAGAAATCATGGGCATTGGCCCCAAAGAGGCCATACCCGCCGCGTGCAAAATAGCGGGCATTGCGCAAAACGCGCTGGACTGGATAGAACTCAACGAAGCCTTTGCCGCGCAGGCCTTGGCAGTCATACACGATTTGGGGCTAGACCCCGCCAAGGTAAACCCCCTGGGCGGCCGCCATTGCGCTGGGCCATCCCTTGGGTGCAACGGGGGCTATTCGCGGCGGCAACCGGTGGTGCATGCACTG